>JALYSX010000257.1 GCA_030854585.1 Vulcanimicrobiota bacterium | reverse complement strand
ACCGTGCACCGGTCGCGACAGATGTTCGTATCGGCGACGTGCAAGTGGCAGGGCTGGTCTTCCTCGTGCATCGTGCCGCTGTTGAAGACGTCGGTGAGCTTATCGAACGTCAACACGTTGTCGATGGTCGCGCGGGGAGTCGGCGTCGGCTTATATCCGGCCTTCTCCATGCGTTCGTAACCGGCTTCGCCCGCAAGCCGCTCCTTCACGCCGAAGCCCCGCCCGCCCGTAAACGTCGCGAGCCCCGCGTTCAGCATGCCGGGAATCAGACCACCCGCAAAACCTTGATGGAAGTTGCGCGCGGTACGCAGTTCCGCATACGCCCACGAGTCCTTGAAGCGCGTCTCGAACGCCGAAAGCGTCGCAGCGTCGAACGCGTTGGCCTGCAAGGCATCCCAGGCCGTCTCGGCCGCCATCGCACCGGACTTCATCGCCAAATGGACGCCTTTGAGGCGCATACCGTTGAGGAAGCCGCCCGAGTCGCCGATCAACATCAACCCATCGGCGTAGAAGCGCGGCATCGCGAAGAGCCCGCCTTCGGGAATCGCTTTCGCCCCGTAACGGATCAGCTTCGCGCCGTCGAGCATCGCCGCGATCGCCGGATGCTGCTTCATGCGTTGCAGTTCGTTGTGCGAATCCGTGGTCGGGTCCTTATAGTCGAGTCCGGTCACGTGACCGATGTCGAGTACGTCGTCCTTCATGCCGTAGATGAAGCCGCCACCGAACGTCTCGCGCGGCAACGGATAGCCGAGCGTGTGGATGACCGATCCCGCGGTGACGCTGCCCGGCTTGCACTTCCACAGCTCTTTCACGCCCGCCGCATACACCTGCGGTTCGCGACCTTCGTCGAGGTTCAAGCGCGGGATGGCCTGTTTGGTGAGCGTGCCTCGCGGGCCCTCACCGAGGATCACGATCTTGGCGAGAATATCGGCGCCCGGCTCGTAGTTCGATTTCGGTTGCCCGTTCTTGTCGAGCCCTTTGTCGCCGGTCCGCACGCCGATGACGCGATCGCCGTCCCAGAGCAGTTCTTGTCCGGGAAACGCCGGGAAGACTTGCGCGCCCGCGGCCTCCGCCTTGTCGGCGAGCCACTTGACGATCTTCTGCAACGACGCGACGTACTTGCCGTGATTGTTGAGCGGCGGTGGTGTGAGCGGCGCCTTGATCTTGCCGCCCTTGGTCAGGAACCACAACTCGTCGCTCCCGACCGGCGCTTCGACCGGCGCATCGTCGCGCCAGTTCGGGATCAGTTCGTCGAGCGCTTTCGGATCCAGCACCGCCCCCGAAATCGCGTGATTGCCGATCTCGCCGCTCTTCTCGATGACGAGGATCTCGAGTTCGCGCCCACCCGCTTTCGCGAGCTCCGCGAGCCGGTACGCACCGGCCAGACTCGCCGGTCCGGCTCCGACGAAAAGGACATCGACTTCGAGTTGATCGCGCTCTACTGCCATGCCTCAGCATTTCGCGCAATGCGCGAATCGCCCCTTAGCCGGAAGTCTGAGAAAGCGCAGCGATCGCTGCAGTAACCGCCATGCGATGCATCGCTATGCGCGTCTCCCACGGCGCCTGCGAGGGCGTCTCCAAGGTCAGGGCCCGGGGCGCCGCATTGCGCGCCAGCGCGAGGGTGTAGGTGAGCGCGCCGAGCGCGGCCGCCTCGGCGACCGGGTCGGCCCGAATCACGCCACGCGCGAACGATGCCGCCCCGGCCGGTAAGGCGAAGCCGAGGTCGTAGCCCCCGTCGAGTGCCTGGACCGGGAGGCCTACGGCCTCCACCGCCGCCGCGATACGCGCGCCCAAGCCATCCGCGGTGTAGTCGAAGCAGTAGAATCCGTCGGCGTCGCGGTCTTCGTGCAGATCCAGCGAGAGCGCGAACTTGCGGTCGCGATTGGCGGTCACGATCGCGCGTGCTTCGGGCGACTGCCCGCCGCGGCCGAAGGTCCGATTCAGATCCACGGCATCCGCGCTGGCGCGCGTCCCGGCGGCGTAGCCGGTCGGGTTCGTGCACGGATAGATCCGGTAGGCGAAGCGCGGATCGAGCGCATCATCCTCGAGCATCGCAAGAAGAGCGGCCGGCCCGGCAGGCTCGTCGCCGTGGATGCCGGCCGCGAGCGCGACCGTCGCCGCGCCGGGGTCGCCCGACTCGACGCAGAGCAAGGTCCGGGGCGCGCCGACGCAAGCGATCTCGCGAACGCGGAGGCCGCGTCCGCGCAGACTCTTCAAGCGAGCTTCGAGTTCCAGGTAGGTGAGCGCCATCCGAAGGATTGAACCCCAAACCGCATGAGAATTCAAGTCGGCGTGATGGGGTCGGCGGGCGGCACCATCGAGGGCTCCGAGTTGGCGCTCGCTCACCGCTTGGGGAAGCGGATCGGGGAGCGCGGATGCACGATCGTCACGGGCGCGTGCCCGGGTCTCCCGCATGCCGCCGTCCTCGGAGCGCACGATGCGAACGGCGTCAGTCTCGGCGTCTCACCCGCGCTCTCGCGCGAAGAGCACGTCAACGTCTATGGGTCGCCGTTGCAACCGTATTCGACGATGGTCTTCACCGGCTCGGGCCTGATGGGACGCGAGACGCATAACATCCACTCCTCCGATTTCGTGCTCTTCGTCGGCGGCCGGAGCGGCACGCTCGGCGAGTTCTGCATCGCCTACGACGAAGGCAAACTGATCGGCGTGCTCACCAACTCCGGCGGCATCTCCAACGAGTTCGCCGGCATCGCAAAGCTGGTGAAGAAAGATACCGGCTCGATCCTCGTCTACAACGACTCGCCTGAAGCGCTCTTCGACGAGTGCCTCGCGATCTATCACAAGGAACGCGTTCCGAGCGCGGTCGCGCTCAATCGCACCGGCGACTTCACGTTGCGCCGTCCGAGAATTACCGAGGAGACCCGTGGCTGAGATAATCTTTATCGGCGCGGCCGGCACCGTTACCGGCAGCAAGCATCTGGTCTCGACCGGCGGCAAGCATTTCCTGGTCGACTGCGGCATGTCCCAAGGCATCGTCGACATTCGCGCGCTCAACGACGTGCCGATGCCGATCCCGCCCGCCGAGATCGCGGCGGTGGTAGTGACGCACGGGCACATCGATCACGTCGGCTATCTGCCCAAACTCGTCCGGGACGGCTTCGCCGGTCCGATCTACTGCACGCCGCCGACCCAGGCGCTGATGGAGATCGTGCTCGAAGACGCCGCGCACCTGCAAGAGCATCTTACCCAGCGCGGATTCCAGCACGAACGCCCGCACGCGCCCGCGCCGTTCTTCAACGAGGACGACGTCGCGAAGACCCTCACGCTGATCCAGCCGCGACCGCTCCACGCGCCGTTCGATGTGACGGGCGTCGCGACCGCGACCTATTCGAACGCCGCGCACATCATCGGCTCGGCCTTCGTCACGCTCGAAATGGACGGCAAGAAGGCGCTCTTCTCCGGCGACATCGGCCGCTACGACCGGCCGTTGCTCTACGACATCGATCCGATCGGCGCGCCCGACGTGATGGTCTGCGAGTCGACGTATGGCGGCCAGGTCCATCCCCCCCAGCCGCTCGAAGCGTTACGCGACGCGCTGCTCAAAGGCATCGCGGGCGGCGGTGCGATCGTCATCCCGGCCTTCGCGGTCGAACGCACACAAGACATCATCTACGCGATCACCCAGTTGCAGCAGACCGAGTCGAAGCTCGCGCATCTACCGATCCATCTCGACAGTCCGATGGCCGACAAGGTCGACGCGCTCTTCGCGAAGTTCCCGGACGCCCACAAACCGATCCCGCTCGGCACCGACGGCGCGCCGTTCGGCTGCAAGAACTTCACCGTGCACCGCACGACCGAAGAGTCCAAGGCGCTCAACGACGTCAAGGGACCGCACCTCATAATCTCGGCGAGCGGCATGGCCGCCGGCGGACGCGTGCTTCACCACATCCACAACAATCTCTCGGACCCGACCGCGAGCCTGATCTTCGTCGGCTATCAGGGCGCGGGCACGCTTGGCTTCCTGTTGGTGCACGGCGCACACACCGTCAAGATCTTCGGCGACTCTCTGCCGGTCCGCTGCCGACTGATCAGCCTGCAAGGCTACTCGGCGCACGCCGACAAGAACGACTTCAAGCGCTGGTTCGCGACCTGCACGACCAAACCGCATCTCTACGCGGTACACGGAGAAGTCGAATCCGCGACCGCGCTCGTCGCGATGGTCGAGAGCGGGAACGGCTGGACCGGCGACGTCGCCAAGCGCGGCGAGACGGTGACGGTCTAGCTATGATCCCGAACACGATCGGAAGACCATGGCTGAGATGAGCGAGCGGCTAGAGCGATATCTCGCAAAGGCCAAGGCCGCACCGATGGAGGCGGCACCGCGAAGTCGAAAGGACGAGGGCGACGCAGAAGCGGCGTCCTGCGCGTTCCTCGAAGCGATGAGAAAGCGGCGCACGATTCGGCAATTCTCGACCGAGACGGTGCCTTGGGTCCTGATCGAGAACGCGGTTCGGACCGCGATGACGGCTCCGAGCGGAGCGAATCTGCAACCATGGATGTTCGTCATCGTGTCCGATGCGCAGGTGAAAGTGCGGCTCCGCGAGGCGATCGAGGCCGAGGAACACGAGACCTACGCAACGCGCGCGTCCGACGAATGGCTTGACGCGCTGGCACCGCTGGGCACCGATTGGCATAAGGAGCACATCACGGCCGCCCCGTATCTTGCAATCGTCTTTGCGCAAGCGTACGGCGTCGTGGCTGCGGATCCCGCAGACGCACGAAAGGTCAAACATTACTACGTGCAGGAGTCCGTCGGAATTTCCGTCGGCTTCTTCCTGGCGAGTCTTGCTGCCGCTGGGCTTTCGACGCTCACGCACACGCCGAACCCCATGGGCTTCCTTCGAGAAATCTTGGACCGGCCGGAAAATGAACGCGCCTTCGTCGTCATTCCGATCGGATATGCTGCGGACGACGCGCAAGTGCCGAAGATCGCGAAGAAGCGCCTAGACGAAGTGCTGGTACGCCGCTAGCGAACCGTCTTCGCCTTCACACGCAGACGTCAGGCCGTCCAGTCGAGCATCGCTTCACGCTCGGGTTTCGGGAAGGCCTCCTTGGATTTGATGGCCTCGACGTATTTGCGTTTGCCGGCGCGGTTGCCCTTGCCGAGCATGGTGCCGCCGACCAAGCGATCGCGCCAGAAGAACAGCGAGCGATACCAGCCCCTCTCCTCGTCGACCTTGCGGACGAGTTCGATCTCCGGCTGGATCTCCGGCGAGAGCCCGAACTGGGTGATCGTCTGACCCTTGAAGAGCATCGACGAATACTCCGGCACGTCGTGGTATGGTTCCGAACCGCCGATCATGTTGAGCGCGACCACTTTGCCGTGCGCGCCCGCGTTGTTCCACGTGCCCATCCGATAGCGCATCTCGAGCGTCGGGTCGTAGAAGTCCGCGATGTCGCCCGCGGAAAAGATGCCGCGCACGTTCGTCTCCATGCGATCGTTGCAGAGTATGCCGTTCTTGCTGACCTCGACCTCGGTGCCGTCGAGCACTTCGATATTCATCGTCAGCCCGAAGCCGACGCCGTAACAGTCGGCAGCGATCTCAGTCCCATCCTTCAGCCGCAGCTTGGAGACGCTGCCGTTCGAGCGGACGAACTCTGCGACTTCTGCGCCGTAGTGCATGTTCACGCCGTCGGCCCTGGCCGCCTTATCGACGAACTCGCCCGCGACGTCGTCGAGCACCCGATGGAGCGCGTGCGGACCGCGCATCACCCAATGCGCCTCCACTTTGCGCGACGCGAACGCCTCGGCGAGTTCGTAGGCGATGTACGAGCCGCCGATCGCGATCGCGGCCTTGGCGGTCTCGAGCCGTTCGGAGATCGCGCGCGTTTCATCGAGGTACTGGAAGTTGAAGACGTTCTCGGCGCCGGTACCGCCGGGCGCAGGGGCCGGGTTCGGGCGGCCGCCCGTCGCGATCAAGAGCGCATCGTACGGGTACTCGACGCCGTTGGCGATCGCGATCTTCTTGGCCGTATCGATACGTTCGACGCGCGTCCCCAGGTGCAGGTCGATCCGGTTGGTCTCGTGCCACTCGCGATTGCGGATCATCACCTTGGCTTCCGGGATCTGCTTGCGCAGCATCGGCGGGAGCGAGATGCGGTTGTAGAGCGTGTACGGCTCGTCGCCGAAGAGGTGGATCTCGCAGGTCGGGTCGTGCTTGCGAAGCTGCTCGGCGGCGGTCGTGCCGGCGAAGCCGTTCCCGACGATGACGTAGCGGCGTGCGTCGTTCTGAGCCATCGCTCGCACGTTCGCCGCCCTCGAGGCCGCTCTTGCCGCCGATTGAAACGTTGGCGGCCGATGCCCGGTAGATGGGGATATGAGCAACGATTTCTTGGAGAAGACGCTCCAGCAAGCCAAAGACCTCGGCAAAGAACTGGGCGAACGTGCCCGCGAGAGCGCGGCCGTCACCGGCCATCAGACGACCCAGGCGGTCGAGACCGCCAAGTCCGAAGCGATCAAGGCCGCCCCGCAGGTCCGGGACCTGCTCGGCAAAGCCTACAAAGCCGCCTCGGACGTCATCGCCAAGATCGACGGGGAGTAGCCCTACCGATCATCGGCTCTGAAGTTCGCACGGAACTGGGCGATGCTCCGCACCGGCCGGCAGAAACTGATCGCCGGTGAGTAGGTCGAGAGTCGGGCCGCCCGCGCTGAGGGAGAATCGAAGGAAAACGACGGCGGCGTCCTGATCCAGGAGCCGATAACGGACCCGTGCTCGTCGAGTTCGATCATCTGCAGCACGGTGCCGCTCTCTTGC
>JALYSX010000250.1 GCA_030854585.1 Vulcanimicrobiota bacterium | reverse complement strand
AGCCTGGCGCGTCGTCATCGACCTCGGCGCGCTTGAGCTACACGCATGCGTGGAAGAACGCGTCGTTCAGTTCGTCGTTCTATCGCCAGTCGCAGCTCGGCGTAGTGTTGCCGACCCAGGTGAACGGTTCGATCCTGCAGAGCCTGGGCATCTTACCGCCCGGCTACGTCGACATCGTTCAGGGCATCTTCCGGTCGCCGGCCGGTTGCAGCGCGTCTCCGAGCGTGCCGTTCGGCGCGCAGAACTTGTACTTCCGCACGCCGATCGGTGGCGCGCAGCGTCTTTACGAAGGCGCGACCGTCTCGGGCTACTTCTCGCTGGGCGGCCTGGTCGTACAGCCGTACTACAACGTTACGGTCGTGCACGCGAACTCCGCCGACCTGCGCATCGACAATCCGTACTCGACGACCATCTCGGGCGCCCAGCTCCCCGGCCAGCCGCTCCACCGCGCCGGGCTGACGCTCGACTACAAGGCCAAGGGTTCGGCGCTCGAATGGATCGCCGACGCGCAGTACACCGGACCGAACAACGGCAACAACTTGCCGGCATACACCACGTTCGACGCGGGCTTGCAAGCGACGCTCCAACGCGGCACGTTGGCGTTCGCGGTCAGCAATATCACGAACACGTACTCCGGGATCTTCCGATCTCCGGTCAACTCGGTGCCGCAGCAGACGCAGGGCGGATTGCCGATCCCGACCTTGGCGGCGCCGCTCGCTCCGCGTTCGTACTCGTTCACGTATAACTTCAGAACCGGCGCGAAGCCCGGGAGCGTCGCTTCGGCCTTGCCGAACGATAGCGCGCGAGGCGACGGGCCTGGTGGGCCCGGCGGACGTGGCGGACGCGGACAGGGCGGCTTCGGCCGGTTCTTCCAACCGCTTCCGAGCGTCGCTCCGGCCGATCCGCTCGCGCTCAACACGAGTGCGGCATGCACATCGGACGGACAGGCGCAGGCGAAGGCCGTACTCGACCCGGTCAAGGCCTACATCGCTCAGATCGAAGCGGCCAAGACGGCGGCCGGTTATCCGGCGACGATGCCGGCGCCGATGATCCCGAACGTGACGGTCACGTATCACGGGCTCGGCTCGACCTACGCGCTCTCGATCATCGACAAGAGCGCCTCGCGGCTGCGTGCCACCTTCCCGTGCCTGACGTTGCACATCGCGACGCAGGACGACGTCAAGGCGCGCGATCTGTATCAGTCGCCGCAATCGGTGTTCTTCGTGCCGTCGATCACCTACATGCCGAGTGTCGGGCTCTACTTCGCGCAGCGCCCACCCCAGAGCGGTCAAGAGTCGTTCCGGCTCTACAAGCTGCCGACGGTCGCGCCGAAGGCGCCATTTGCGGTGATGGCGAGCGATCGCTGCACGAGCGACCTCAAGAGCACCGCGACGCAACTACTCGACGAGTTGCAGAAGCACTTCGCAGGCGGTGCCCCGACTCCGTCCTGGACGATCACGCCGCACGTCGCGAAGAGCGGAACGTACTATGAACTCTCAAGCGATGACGTGAGCGCGATTCCGGCCATCTTGCAGTGCGGCCGGGTTGCGACCGCGACGACCGACGAACTCACGCTGCTCGGCTGGAACGCGCCCGCACCGAGCCCCTCGCCCTCGTCGTCTACGGGCGCGAATGGCCGCAGCAATGGCCGCGGAAACGGCGGCGGTTTCGGCGGCTTCGGGCGCGGTGGCGGACTCAACTTCACGCCGACGCTCGGGATCTACCTGGTTCGCAACCCTCCGCCGAGCCCCGCGCCGCAGGGCTCGCCTTCGCCGCAACCCTAGGATCGCTACTTCCGTGCCTGGTCGACCATTTCGCGCATGCGCGGGTGGTCGCCCGGGATGGTCGTCACCCAGGCGTCGAAATCGGGCACCGGTTCGCCGACACGGAACAGGAAGTACCAGGCGTTCATCTCGCCCATGAACGTGAAGCGTTTCTTGAGATCCTTGGCGAGCGCCGGATAGTTCGCGAACCCGCGCAGGTATCCGGAAAAGCCGCCCTGGCCCCGATCCAGTTCGAGCAACATACGTGCGTTCTTTACGGTCGCCGCGACCTTGCGCGAACTCCGTAACACGCCCGGCGTCCCAAGCACGCGTTCGACTTCGATCTCGCCGTACTCGGCGACGCGCGCACAATCGAACTCATCGAATGCGCGAACGTAGGCGCGCCAATGCAAAGCGATCTGACGCCAACTCAGGCCGGTCTGGAAGACGGCGCGGGTCATCACCCCGAGATAGTCGCCGAGGTACTCCGGCACCACGACTGACGGAATGGTCGGGACGGCGTCGTCTTCGGTGACGCTCACTACGGCGCGTTGTTCGCGGCGTCGAGGGCGAGCGCGGTCATCATCGCGACGCCGGTCGGCAGCGCACGTTCGTCGATATCGAAGAAGCTGGAGTGATGCGGATGCGAGGAGCGTTCGTCGCCGGAGACACCGAGTGTGTAGAAACACGCGGGGACCCGTTCGGCGAAGAAGGAGAAGTCTTCAGCGCCCATCAGTGCGTCGGCGGCGAGCACCCGCTCCGCACCGATCGTGACTTCGGCGAGCGCGCGCGCGTACTCGGTCTGCGCGGCGTCGTTCGCGGTCACCGGGTACCGGCGCAGATAGCGGTAGGCGTACTCCGCACCCGATCCGTCGCAGCAGGCGCGCAGCACCCGCTCGATGCGGGCGGGCATCGCGTCGCGGACCTCGCTCGAGAACGCGCGGACCGTGCCGAGCATCGAACAGGTGCGCGGAATGACGTTGTGGATAGTGCCGCCGTGGATCGATCCGATGCTGACGACCGCGGGTTCGAGCGGATCGATCTGGCGCGAGACGACCTTTTGCACGGCGGTGACGAACTCGGCCGCTACCAGGATCGGATCGACTGTGTCGTGTGGTGCCGAACCGTGGCCGCCGCGGCCGAGCACCTCGATCTCGATCGAATCCGACGATGCGTACATCGGGCCGGCGCGAAAGCCGAGCGTCCCGGTCGGATACTTGGACGAGAGATGCAGCCCGTAGGCGCGTTCGATGCCGAAGCGCTCGATCACGCCGTCCTCGATCATGGCCTTGGCACCGCCGAGGCCCTCTTCGGCGGGCTGGAAGAGCAGGCAGAGCGTGCCGGTCAGTTCGTCCTTGCGGTCGGTGATCAAGGCGGCCGCGCCGAGCAGGATTGCGACGTGGCCGTCGTGTCCGCAGGCGTGCATCTTGCCGTCAACGGTCGAGCGGTATGTGCTCTCCGTCTCTTCGAGGATCGGCAGTGCGTCCATATCGGCGCGGAGCATGACGATGCGCCCCGGCTTCGCGCCGCGAAGGACGCCGACCACGCCGGTGCCGCCGATATCGGTCGCGACGTCGTACCCAAGCGCGCGGAGCCGCTCCGCGACGATGCCGGCGGTCCGGTGCTCTTCAAAGCCCAGTTCGGGATGGCGGTGGAAGTCGCGACGCAGAGAGACGACCTGGTCGGAGAGACCCGGCGGAACGAGGATCGCGGTCATAAGGTGGACATTAGTAGCGAGCAGAACATCCCCTTCGCACCCCTCTACCGCCGGATCACATTTTGAGATGACGAAAACAGAGCTCTACGCCGACTACGGTTCGTACCACGCGGATAGCCGCAATCGCCTCTGCCACGCTTTCGGCATACCGCTGATCGTGCTCGGGGTCCTCGGATTGCTCGCAAGCGTTTACCTCGGTCCGATCGATCTTGCGATCCCGGTCGCGCTCGGCGCGTTGATCTACTATGCGACTGTCTCGCCGCGCGGCGCAACCGTCTCGCTCGTCCTCTTCGCCGTGCTCTATGCGATCGCGGTGCATCTTTCGTGGCCGGTGAGCCTGGGCGCGTTCGTGCTCGGGTGGGTCTTCCAACTGGTCGGCCACCGGATCGAAGGCAACAGGCCGAAGTTCCTCGAGAATCTGACGTATCTGGCGATCGGGCCGCTCTATTTCTTCGAAGAGACCTACCGCGCCGTAACGGAGCGATTCGCTCGTGCACGTTGATGAGATGATGAACTGCGCGGACTGCGGTAAGCAGTTCGCCTTCACCGCTGGCGAGCAGCGCTTCTACGAGACCAAGGGCTTTGCGAACAAGCCGACGCGTTGTCCGGATTGCCGCGCCGCTCGCAAGGCGTTGCGCTCGAACGGCGCACCCGTGGCCGGCGTCGCCGGCGAACCGCCGCGCCCGCGCGAGACGTTCTCGGCGACCTGCAGCAACTGCGGCGGTGCGGCGGAACTTCCGTTCCGGCCGCGCGCCGACAAGCCGGTGTTCTGTCGCGCCTGCTTCGGGTCGAAGCCGTCGTTCCGTTAGCGTAGCGGTCCGAGAATAGAGAAGAGCCCGTCGC
>JALYSX010000242.1 GCA_030854585.1 Vulcanimicrobiota bacterium | reverse complement strand
TGGGGTTGCCAAGCTTCAAAGGTCCACGGGGCGAAAGTCGGTCCCGAAGGTGCCAAAAAACCGTCACATGAATACGCCCTACTTGGAATATACGCACCTTACCAGTAAGGGTTCAGCTGATTCTCCCGGATGCTAGCGGCAGCGCTTGGACTCGCGAACGCCCCCTCGGAGAAAGGGGGCGTTGCTGAACCTATTGGATCGAGGTTGCGAAGAACGTGCCGTTTTGATAGTACCCGTGGGCGGTGATGTGGCGTCCTATCGCGAGCGAGCCGTTCGTTCGATTGTTATTGATCGCTTGCGATGCGTCGATCGTCACCGGAGGCAGACCGAGCAGCGTGACCCTGTCGCCGGAGACGCTTAAGATCGTGCCGCCGACTTGCTGGTTCTGGCCACCGGGATAGGTGCCGTTGGAATAGCATCCTAAGACGAACACGTTGTTGCGATAGCAGCCATTGAGGTTATAGTGCTGCCCGACCGTCAAGGTCGTGCCGTTCTCTCGTACGTTGACGTAGCCGCCGTTGTCGAGGCGAACGACCGCCGTCGTACCGCTGATGCTGACAACCGTACCGCTGACGGTACTATCGCCGCGGGTGTTGCCGTGGGGCTTGAAGTTCTTCTTGTCCTTGTCGTCTCGGTCGCGCGAGTGCTTGCACCAGCCGCGCGTATTGCCTGCCGGATTCTGGCACGCATGCTGCCCCTGAGCGTCGCCATGCTGTCCGTGCGAATCCCCATGGCCGTCGTCCGCGCGTGCGCTCACCGGAGCCAAGAGCGTCGCCGCGGCAAAGGCGATTCCTAGTGCCGCGCTATAGAATCTGTTCATTCGTGTTCTCCTCGTAAAGCTTCCATAGTTTCTACCCTAAGAGAACGAGGGGCACTCCTCCGGCGTTCGCATGCGAACGCTCGCTAGCGACGGCGACCCATCCCGATCGGGACAAGTGTGTCAATTGCAATGAGTCGCGCTCGTTCGAGGAGAAAGCAAGAGGCGTATGTGGGGATCGATACGCAAGACCGTCGCGGCGTTTACTGCCGGCGACGATGACGCAATTCGGCACTTCGAGCTGGCGGCCGCGCATATTCAGCGCGCATTGCTCGATGTCGTAATCCCTACCTATGATCTGTATGAGCTTGGGGTTTGTGCAGAGCCGGTGCGCCTCGTCGGCGGCGACTACATCGACCTCTACCGATGCGACGACGGCGATGCGGTTCTCCTGTTCGGGATGGGAGATGCCTCCGGCAAATCCCTGGCAGCCGCCCTCAACTCCCTAATGTTGCGGTACCTCATCCGCGGCCTTTTTAAGTCCCTCGGCTCGACAGATCTCGCCCAGATCGTCACGCTGGCAAACGAGGTGCTCGTCGAGGACATGGAGCCGGGCACATTTATCACTTTTCTGCTTGGGACCCTCAATATCGAGACGGGACTTCTTCGGGTCGTAAATGCCGGACACGAACCGCCCCTCATCCTGCGGGCGAATGCCGATATGGCCATGACCCTCGATGTCCACGATGTTGTTCTCGGTGTCACTAACGTCACACACTACAGCGTTGAGGAATGCCTGCTCGCTCCTGGCGACATCGCCGTCTTCTACACGGACGGGTTGACGGAGGCGACCAACACCCATGGAGAGATGTACACAATCGAAGGATTGAAACGCGAACTCGTCCGTAGTCGTGAGCTCGGCGCACAGGAGCTCGCCCGCGCCATGTTCGACGGGGTGAAGGAGTACACCGTAGGCCCGCTCCGAGACGATTCGACGATCTTCGTTGCGCGCCGCACTCCGTAAAACGCCGCTGTCATAGCGCGGGGTCCCCTCGCCGGGTCTGCGCGGAGCTGGGCGGCGAGGGCGTAAGCAGGCGCACTCTCTCCGTCTTCAACGCGAATCGCGTATCGGCTAGCCCGCCAGGTAGCGCTCGAACTTGTCGAACATCTGGCTCCAGCCGCTATTGTGGCGATCGCGCGATTCGACGCTTGCGAGGCCCTCGTGCGTGAGCGTCAGTTCGGTCTTTGAACCGACCGCGCAGAAGTCCCAGGTCACGAACGTTTCTCGCTCTTCGGCCGGCGTATCTTCTTCCCACGTCCACGTGTACGCGATCCGCGCTTCCTGAGTGATCTCACGGTAGGTTCCCTTCGCGATGTGCTTTTCGGCATCGTCGATGCTCTCCATTACCAAGCGAAACGCACCGCCCACGCGGAGGTCGCAGTCGAACGACGCGACGCGCATGCCCTCGGGCGCGCCCCAGAGCTTCATCTCGGCCGGATCGCTGAACGCGGTCCAGACCCGGACCAGCGGCGCCGACATGGTGCGTTTGATGACGAGCCGTTCGCCGGCGTAGGTCTGCGTGTTGTTCATGTTTTCTTCTCCAAGTGCTTTTCGAGTTTGTCGAGGACCGAGTTCCAGTACCGTTCCTGCCGTTCGAGCCAGCTCGCCGCCGCACGCATCGCTTTGGGAGCGATCGCACAGTGATGTTCTCTGCCGATGACCTCTCGCGTGAGAATCCCGCAGTCCTCGAGCACTTTGAGATGCTTGGAGACGGCCGGTCTCGACATCGAGAAACCCGATGCGATCTCGTTGACGGTCAGGCGCTTCTTCACCAATCGCTCGACGATCCGTCGACGCGTCGGGTCTGCCAGCGCTCCGAATACCGAATCGAGTTCGGTTTGATGCGTAACCATGTAGTTACCCATATATAGCGCACTGAGCGGGCGTTGTCAACCCTCGATCAGGCGCGCACCCGGGCCGTCTTCGCCGAGTCGATCGTGCGGATTCCAGAGCGGGCACGTGCCCATCGAGAGGCAGCCGCAACCGATGCAACTGCCGAGTTGATCGCGCAGAGCGGTCAGTCGATGGATCCGTTGCTCCAGATCGTCTTTCCACTTGCGCGATAGTCGCGCCCAATCGCGCGCCGAGACGACACGGTCGATCGGCAACGTCGAAAGCGCCTCGCGA
>JALYSX010000241.1 GCA_030854585.1 Vulcanimicrobiota bacterium | reverse complement strand
ACGGATCGTCACAGGTGAATGCCGCCCACGCGGCCTGGGCGGAGGCGATGATGCCGTCGGTGATCGTTCGCCGTTTGGGATGTAGCGCCGCGAGTTCGTTCGCGTCGAGCGTGCCCAGGTAGTGATCGCTTTGCACGATCGTCACCCGGCCTGGCTCGAGGTCGAGCGCTGCGACCGTGTCGAGGATCTGCAATAGTTGCAACTGGTCGAACAGATCGTGCTCGAACCAGAGTGTCAGTTCGTCGAACTCTTTGGCGCGGCGCAGCGTCGCATCGCGCACCTCGAACTCGCGGTTGATCTTGATCGGATTCCCGTACCCGCGCTCGTTCAGGTAGCGCGCCCGGACACCGCTGACGCTCTCGAGCGGACCCGGTCGAACGGGTCCTTCATGCAAGACGTCGCGCCACGCGATCTGCGCACCCTGGATCCCCGCCTTACGAAAGAGATACAGGACCGGATCACCATTGGTGATGTGGAGGGGGCCGCCGGTTCGAGGCATACTCGTTGCTTTGCGAACGCGGCGGCCGAACCCGCTACCTGCGGTCTACGGCACTTGCGAAAGACGTACTTGCCCTTCGAACCGAAAACGGAGTATGTCCAGTAGTTCTTCATGTAGCCGTTGTGGTACGGAGATCCGTGCCTGGCGTCGAGCATCACCGGATGACTACACCCGGCGTGCGTCATCTCCACGCGAACCTCGTAGATCTCGGCGTGCACGCCATGTTGGGCGTATTCGCCCGGCCCCACGCACCACGCTCCCACGATCGAGCGCGAGCGTCGTGATAGTTCCGGGGGCCGGCCGCCGTAGGCGTCGGGAAGATGCTGGGGTGGCTGGATTCGAACCAACGAATGGCGGATTCAAAGCCCGCTGCCTTACCGCTTGGCGACACCCCAATGTCGGCCGGGGATTTGTTATGGAATCGGGGATGCGCTCCCTGTTACGCGCGCCACCAACGGGATGACGAAGAACTCGCCCCGTGCTGCCCTCCGACTATACCGTACGGCGAGCACGATCCATGCGACCAAGAACGCAGAATCGATCACCAATGCCAGACCGTAGATCCAGATGGTGGCTCCGACGTCGGCTACGAACGAGGCCAGCACCAGCGGCCAGAGCAACGCAACAAGCCCCGCGATCGCGGCAAGATTGCCGAACCACAGAGCCTGCCGGAGATGGAACCGGTACCAGTGCGACCCGTCGTCGCGAGGTGCGACCCGTCGTCGCGAGGTGCGACCCGCTCGACGATCGCGAGGGGCCACGCAAGAGAGGCGAGTGAGACGCGGCGTTCCTCTTCCAACGCTCGTTCTCTATCTAAGGCGATCGGTCTACTTCGTGGACGCCAGCAGACGCTTCGCGCCGAGATAGCGCGAGGACCAGTACGGGTCCGAGAGGTGGCTGACCATTACACCATGACTCGAGCTCGCATGCGCGAACGCGCCGTTGCCGAGATAGATGCCCACGTGCGACGGGCCTGGCTCGTAGGTCTGGAAGAACACCAGGTCGCCCGGGCGCATGCCGCCGCGGGTGCGAGATCCGGCGTAAAACTGCGCGTCGGCCATGCGGGGAATCGAGACGCCCATCATCGCGAAGACGTGCTGGGTATAACCCGAACAGTCGAACCCGTAGCGCGAGGTTCCGCCGAAGACGTAGGGCGTCCCGAGGAAGCGTAGGGCGTTGTGGGTGAGCACGGTCGCAAGACGCGAGGTGCGCGCGATCAGACCGTTGGTGAATTTCCAGACGTGCGCGTCGCTCTTATGAGCGGTCGTCTTGTGTGCGGTCGGAGATGCAGCCCATTCGTAAACGTCGGGGCTCGGGGCTTGCATTGCGAGTACGTGGTGGGCGGGCGTGGCGGCGGTAGCAAGACCCGCGCAACCCAAAATGCTCAGGGCGAACGCCCCGCTAGCGAACAACTGTCGCAAGAATACGGCTCCTCTTTCACGACACTTGCGAGGTTAGTTGACGGGTTCGGACGTGAAAGACTCGCCCTAGGGTCGACCGACCCATTCACCCCTACCGGAATGTCCCCCGCTCCAAGCCCATCTGGCCTGGATTCAGTGATAATCTTGGCAGGTTTGTAAGCCCGTCGGACCATGGGTCCCTCGGACTATAGTCGCGGTTTGGCCTGGGGCTTCCCGAACTCCTCCCCGCTTAAACATTCTTCCTGGAAATTTCTCCCGAACTGGCGGCGGCCTCGATTTTGGCGGCCAGTTCCCGCGCAATCCCCTCGATCTGCGCCCGGTCGTCGCCCTCGGTCATGACCCGGATCAGGGGCTCGGTGCCCGACGGACGGAGCAAGAGCCGCCCGTTCCCGGCCAGCGCCGCCTGGGCAGCGGCCACCGCCGCCACGATCTCCGGGAGCTCCAGGACGGCGGTGTTCGCGGTCTGGACATTGACCAGGATCTGGGGCGCGTAGACGACTTCGGCGACCTCGTCGCGCAGACGCTTCCCGTCGCGGGCGAGCAGCGAGAGCACGGCGACCGCCGTCATCGGGCCATCGCCCGTAGTGTTCCGGCGTAGGTCGATGATGTGGCCCGACTGCTCGCCGCCGAGGACGTAGTCGCCGGCGCGCATCTGCTCGAGAACGTAGCGATCGCCGACCGGCGCGCGAAGCAACGCGATGTCGTAGAGCGCGAGTGCGCGTTCCAGGCCGATGTTGGACATGACGGTGCCGACGATAGCGTTCCCGCGGAGTTCTCCGCGAGCGTGCGCGTCGCGGCCGAGCGCGAACATGATGTGATCTCCGGACGTCTTCTCGCCGATCTCGTCGACGAAGAGCGCGCGATCCGCATCGCCGTCGAAGGCGACACCGATGACGCGTTCGTGCCCGCTCGCAGCGAGCTCGCGTACCTTCTCCTGCAAGGCGCGCATGTCGGTCGCGCCGCTCTCGACGTTGATCCGCGAACCGTCGTTCTCGGCATGCAGTTCGTAGACGGTCGCGCCGAGCTTGCGCAGCGCGTACGGCGCGATCGCATACGCGGCGCCGAAGGCCGCGTCGACGACGATTTCAAGCCCGGTCAGATCGGCCGCGCCGGCGTAGAGTTCATCGTAGTAATGCTTGGCAAGGTTCTGGGCGATGCGCGCGACGCCGACGCCCGTGCCGATCGGGCGCGGCAGGTCGTCACTGCCCACCAGCGACTCGATCTCTTTCTCGATCGCATCCGAGAGCTTGAATCCGTCCGGACCGAAGAACTTGATGCCGTTATCCGCGATCGGATTGTGAGACGCGCTGATCATCACGCCCGCGGCAGCGCCCTCACGCACTG
>JALYSX010000219.1 GCA_030854585.1 Vulcanimicrobiota bacterium | reverse complement strand
AGACCAACGGCCTGCATTTCCTCTACACCGCACCGATGATCGTGGGCGTCTCGCGCGGATTCACGTACGACGGCAAAAGCGCGGGCGTGGCCGAGCGTATCGACATCGTCTCCAACGCGATGACGGCGACCGGCATCGCCGGCGCGGCCACCGCCAACGCCGTTCGCGGCTACGAAGACACCGCGATCGAGCAGCGGCTCCTCGGCATTCCGACCGACGGAGGCACGCCCGCGTACATGAGCGCGGCCGCGTCCGCCGGCGTCGCCACCATCGTTAGCACGGATCCGCGCTACGGCGGCGTGGCTATCGTCCCGAAGAGTTCGATCCCGTTCGCGGGCCGCGACCGGATCGGCTGGTGGCAGATCGATCCAGTTACCGGCAATCTGGTCGGGCGCATGGACGATGGCGCGGGTCAGGCGCTCGGCGAATACGTGACGCAGATGAACGATACGATGTCCATGTATTCGGCGATCAGCTTCTATGCCGACATGTTGCGCTGTCAGGTCGTAGGAATGACCGGACCACTGCGCGGCGAATCCGGCGGAAGCGCGGCGTTCACCTATTACTCGTGCATCAAGTCTGCCGCGTGCAGTTTCCTGACCGGCTTTGCGGCCGGCGAACTCTACGCACGCGAAGATGCGGACCTTCAGGCGTTGGCCTACAATCTTCTCGATCTCAGTTTCGATACGCACATGGGCGTTTCGAAGGGTTCTTGGAGCCCTCCGGGCGCATGGTGCAGCGCCTATGCACCCAGTCCCTAAACAGCACACATCTCGAAAGGATCCTCGTTGAAACAGCTCTCCATCGCCTTGGTCGCGCTCTTCGCTCTCGCCGCGTGCGCGGGCGCAGCGAAAACCTCCACTTCCGATGCGGCGGCAAGTAGCGCGCCAGCCTCGGTCGCAAGTTCCGTTCCGGCCGCCGCCGCGACCGACGCGTGCGGGCTGGTGACCCCGGCCGAAGCCTCGACGGCCCTCGGCTCGGCGGCCCAGGCAGGCATCACGCATACCGACCACGATGGCTACGGTTCGTGCCGCTACTACGACGCGACCAAGACCAAGAACGTGTTCATCCAGTTCGTCGATCCGAAGCTGGCCGAGCAGATGGGCGCGATGGGTGGCAAGGACGTTGCCGGCGTCGGTGACAAGGCGACCTGGCTCTCGGGCTCGATCTTCGTCCAGAGGAGCGGCAAGGCGGCCCAAGTCGGCCTCTACCTGAACGCCGCCAGCATGAAGGCGATGGATCCGGCCGAGGCGGACCTCGCGAAGGTCGTCGCCGGCCGGATGTAGGCCCGACCTCCTAAGGGGTTCGCCCGAGGCCGCCGAAGAGCAAGCCGATGCGTTGGCTCATTACCGGCGGCCTCGGGTTTATCGGCTCGAACTTCGTGCGGCTCTCGCTGCGCGAGCGCCCCGATCTCGAGATCGTCAACCTCGATGCGATGACCTATGCCGGTAATCCGGCCAATCTGCGCGACGTCGAAGCGAACCCGCGTTACCGCTTCGTGAAGGGCGACATCTGCGATCCCGACGCCGTTCGCGAAGCCATCGGTGGTGGCGCGGACGCGATCGTCAACTTCGCCGCCGAGACGCACGTGGATCGTTCCATACTGGCGCCCGAGGCGTTCCTCAAAACCGATATTCTCGGCACGCACGTGCTGCTCGAAGCGGTCCGCGAACACGAGATCCCGCGCTACCTCCAGGTCTCGACCGACGAGGTCTACGGCGACGTCTCCGAGGGCGAATCGCGCGAAGACGATCCGCTCAAACCGCGCAGTCCGTATAGTGCGAGCAAAGCCGGCGGCGATCTGCAAGTGCTCGCGTACTGGAACACCTATCGCACTCCGGTGCTGATCACGCGCGGCAGTAACACCTACGGCCCGTATCAGTATCCGGAGAAGTTGATCCCGCTCTTCGTCACCAATCTGATCGACGACGAAGCCGTACCGGTCTACGGCGACGGCATGCAGATCCGCGACTGGCTCCACGTCGACGATCACGCGCGCGGCATCGCGCACGTGCTCGAACACGGCGAACTCGGCCAGGTCTACAACGTCGGCGGCGGCAACCCGCGAACGAATCTCGAGATCACCGAACGCCTCCTCAAAGGCTGCGGCCGCTCGAAAGAGACGCACGTACGCCACGTCACCGATCGCCCCGGCCACGATCGCCGCTACGCCGTCGACACCGCCAAGGCGGCCGCGATCGGCTGGCAACCGCAGGTCGAATTCGAAGCCGGCCTACGCGCGACGATCGATTGGTACGGCGAGAACGAAGCCTGGTGGCGTCCGCTCAAGTCCGGAGAGTTCCGTGACTACTACACCCGCCAATATGCTGGGAGATAGGTTCTTGAAGGGCGTCATACTAGCCGGCGGTCTCGGATCGCGGCTTCGGCCGCTGACCAAGGTCACCAACAAACATCTGCTGCCGATCTACGACAAGCCGATGATCTACTATCCGATCGAGACGCTGGTGAAAGCCGGCATCCGAGATATCATGATTGTCACCGGCGGGAACTCGGCTGGTGATTTTCTGCGCTTGCTCGGCAACGGAAGCGACTTCGGGCTCAAAGATATCTACTACACGTATCAAGAGGGCGAGGGCGGCATCGCCGACGCGCTCAAGCTCTGCGAGCATTTCGCGGAGGGATCGAGCATCGCCGTGATCCTGGGCGACAATATCCTCCAGGACGACATCTCGCCGTACGTCCGCGCGTTCGAGACCCAGAAGTGCGGCGCGCGCATCTTGCTCAAGCACGTCGAAGATCCGGAACGCTTCGGCGTACCCGAGCTCGACGGAAAGCGGATCGTGCGGATCGAGGAGAAACCCGCGAATCCCAAGAGCGACTACGCGGTCACCGGTATCTACATGTACGATTCGCGCGTCTTCGACTTCTGCCGCGATCTCAAACCGTCCAGCCGCGGCGAGCTCGAGATCACCGACGTCAACAACGCCTACATCGATGCGGGCGACATGTACTACGACGTGCTCGAGGGCTGGTGGACGGACGCGGGGCAGTTCGAATCGCTCTATCGCGCGACCCAACTCGTCGCGGGCGAACGCGGAATCCCGGCCGAAGGCTAGTCTACTTCTCGAAAGACGGTAGGGTCGCGGCACGCTCCGAGGCGATCGAGATCGGGAGCGGCCAGTCGATCGCGAGCGCTCGCGACGCGATGTGATGCTCGTGAAAGGCGTCGGCGGTGAACGGCGAGTCCATCCGATAATGTACCACGGCTCCATCCGTCAGCGTCTGGAAGTCGTGTAGGCACCCCGCAGGGATGAACAAGCACTCGTCTCGCTCCTCGTCGAGCTCGATTGAGATCCACCGTCCGAACGTCGTCGAGATCGAGACCACGCCATTGTTCGAGGAGCCGAACGTCCTGGACGGCGATCGAGGCGCCGATGTTGATGATCTGGAGTTCGATCGTTCCGTCGACCGCGTCCGAACCGCCGGTGGCGCCGCCTCGGAAGCCATTGGCGCGGCACTGAACGTGGCGCCGGTTGCTACCGTCGCGACCGGAAGCCGCTGTTACCGGCGAACGCCGGATTGCTGCTCGAGAGGCGGCGCTGCCGGGAACGTTAACGACCGCGTCTTCTCCGCTACGAAGCCGGCGTTGCTGCCATCGAGCAACGGCTGGCCGTTGAACGAGGTGTTCTGCGAGATGCTGACTTCCAGCAGCAACTGGGAGACTTCCGCCTGCAGGTTGTTGCGATCGGACTGGCGCTGATATCGCTCGACGCTTCCACAGCCAGGCTGCGGATGCGCTGAAGGATGTCGGTCATCGTTCTGGAGCGCACCTTCCGCGACCTGGGCCGCATTGTTGGCGGTCTGCACGTTCTGGACACTGGATTGAAGCCGTCGACCTGCGTCTGCAGGTTGGTCGCGATCGCGAGGCCCGACGGATCACGCGCTGCGGTGTTGATGCGCAGGCCGGACGAGAGGCGGGTGGTTGCGGTGCGAAGTGCGTCTTGGTTCTTGTTCAGGTTGTACTGAACGTTGTTGGCCAACAGATTGTGGCGATCGAGAGAACTGAAGCCATTTCGGTATTTCCTCCGTGAACGCGCAGTACACGAACAGCCTGGGGAGACATCCTGTCCCCTTCCAGTTTGGTTATCGGCCCTAGCAGGTGATAACTTTAGGAGATTTGTGTTGCCTTTTTACGGCTTTTCCGAGGCTGTATGGTCGCCTTTCCGGCTCCCACGGTTTCTGTGGGTACCGGGCCGGCAGCGACGCTTTGGTTGGCCCGCTGGATCTCTTCATATATCTCCGAGCGGTGGACCGAGATGTCCCGCGGCGCCTCGATGCCGAGCTTGACCTGATCCCGATCGACGGCGACCACCACAATCCGGACATTATCTCCGACCATGATGGACTGGTTGATCTTGCGGCTCAGAACGAGCATGGCGTTGTGCCCTCCTTGGCGAGTGCTTGCATCCCCCTTTGACAGGGGCTGCTTGGTTTACTGCGGAGATGCCGCCCGGGCGGCTTCTCCGGCAGCTTTCCGGGGTACCGACTCTTTGATCGAGTACCCGGAATTCTCCAGCATGACCTGGCGCGCCGCGCGCGTCCGCAGGTTGACCACGATCGGCGCCATCAGGTTCATGGTCATCTCTTCCGCGTTGGCGGTGGCGACCATGACGCAGAGCAGCGTGAACTCCGAGGGGTCGGCGATCTCGAGCGCAGCGACCGCATAGCCCGGCAGCTTCGGATCGTACGCTTCAAAGACCATGTAGGGGTCGCAGGTCGGGATCGCGACCTTGAGGTCGTCCAGGCTCTGGAGCCAGATGAAGTTCGGCTGGGTCGGCAAGCTCAAGGCCAGCCAATGCCGCAGGGTCGGAAAGCCCGGCAGCCCCCACGGAAAACTGAAGACCTCTTCTTCTGCGTACGTGAAACTCCCGAATCGGGGTAACTCCACCGTCGT
>JALYSX010000218.1 GCA_030854585.1 Vulcanimicrobiota bacterium | reverse complement strand
CCGTGGTAACGGCCCAGTATGCGAACTGGCGCAGACGACGGCTCGCCTTGAGCGTCCTCACCTAGGGTCCGTTGTAGGCACGCTGCAATGCGGCGACGTCGATCTTGACCATCTTCAACATCGCCTGGAGCACGCGCGCGGATTTCTCGTCGTCGTCATCGCCCATCAACTCGCCGAGCTGCTTCGGGATGATCTGCCAGGAAAGGCCGAACTTGTCGACGAGCCATCCGCACTGCGACTCCGAACCACCCTGGAGCAATTTCGCCCACAGATCGTCGACCTCGGCTTGACCTTCGCAATCGACGTAGATCGAGACGGCCGGCGTGAGTGCGAAGTGCGGACCGCCGTTGAGCGCCATGAAAGCTTGGCCGTCCAGGAGGAATGACACGACCATCGGACCGGCGTTCACGATCTGCGAATTCTTGAAGATCGAGACGTAGAACCGGGCCGCTTCTTCGGCGTTGTCGTCGAACCAGAGAAATGTCCTAAACTTGGGCATAGCGCCGCACCCGCAGCTTGGCTTTCGCAGCCTCGACTTCGCGGTCGCGGGGCGGCGCGTTGGTGACGAGCGAACCGAGGAGCTCCTTAGCGACCTCGGCGACGCGCTCGACCGCGCGGTCGAACGCGGGCTCGTTCGCCTGCGACGGACGCGTAAAGCCGCTCAGCTTCCGGACGAACTGGATCGCGGATGCGCGGACCTCATCGTCGGTCGCGGGCGGGGCGAAGTTGTAGAGCAGCTTGATATTCCGACACATGGCGTTACCTCGTGCCGGAACCTTAGCCTCGAGCCGTCGCGGCTACTGCTTCTTGACGTACTTTCCGTCGAACGTGTTCTTCCTCGTCTTGCCGCCGTCGGTCGAGATGTCCCAGATCTGCCGGACGCTCCCGTCGGCGCTCGGCGTGTAGCTGATCGGGTCGATCAGACGCGAACCCCAAGCGTGGATTAACGCGTTAAGGGGTGCCGAAAAGCGCGCCCGGCATCGTCGTGGGCGTATGCGCGTCGCGATAGTGAAAGCGGACGTGCGCCCAGCCGACGCGCCGGCCGTTCTCTTTCGTCCCGACATCGAGGTAGCCGTCTCGCACAAGATAGTAGCCGTCGACCGGGGCGAACTGCAGATCCACGTAGCCGTCGAACCGGTCTGCGCCCTCCGCCCCGGCGACCGCGAATCGGACCATGCAGATACGACCGTCGACCGCATCGACGAGGACGCGTTGGAGCGGATGCTTCTGCACGTCGCGCAGGGCGTGCAGCGAGAGCAGGCGCGCCGGATCGCTTCCGCACCAGGCCACGCCTGCATCCTCGACCTCGTAAGCGTTCGGGTCGAAGGAGTAGACGGTTGCGATCGTCATGGGTTCCTTGCCCGGCGTGGCGTCCACGTTCGGCGTGGGCGCCACATCGCGCTCGAGCGTCGCCAGCAGGCCGCGTCGCAACCAGATCGAGACGCCGTTCCAGGTCGGGTCGAAGAGCGCGATGCTCGTCAGCGCCGGCGTCGGAGAGTCGCTTTGAATGGATGCGAGGCCGTCGCTCGTGCGATAGTCGACGTGCCACGACTTCCCGTCGTAGCGTCCGGCGCCCATCACGATCCGCGGCTTGATCCGACCGCCGTAGAGATACGAAAGCGCGATGGTCGCGTCGCCCGCGTCGAGATCCGCGCGATAGCTGACGTAGGCTGGAACGGGAAGATCGCGCATAGTCTGCAGAGCCGCCCGGTAGGCGTCGTTGGGCGAGGCGAGCTGCGCGACCAGCGCGCCGAGGACGAGGACGCTACGAATCAAGACCCGACCGTTCGACTAGGGGGCGAGGATAACTTTTCTGATCGCGGCGGTGCGGACGACCACGTCGCCCGCGCCGGTTGCGGGTCCGCGACCGCACCGTACTGCAGCACGTCGGGTCCGCCGAACCGCTCGAAGAAGAGCGCGTTCACCTTAGCGCTGTTGGAGAAGTCCGTACGAGTCGCAACCGTGGATCGTCACGACGACACCCGTACCGCCGCGATTCCAGCGAGACGTGTGCGTCTTCCCGCAGAGCGTGATGCGGAACTCGTAGTAGTCCGCGTTCTCGAGCGCGTAGGTGCGCGTGCTCTCGCGCGGCACCCATACCGACATGCGAATGGCCTGATTCTGCGGCGCGTATGCGATGATCGACACGGCCTCCGCTTTGGTCTCGATCTTGATCGGGTATTGTCCCGCGGCGCGGCTCGGGCTCGCCGAGAGTGCGCCGGCCAGAAGAGCGGCGGCCAGGGCGAGAGTGATCGTCTTCTTCATCAGAGCTCCGGCTTGAACGAGAAGCTGTTGCAGCCTTGCACGGTGACCCTTAGACGCCGTCGGCGCCGGTCGCGATGGTGAATACGTACCCCGGAGTGGCTGGCGCGGGCGCGCGGCTCGACGCGAGGGCGACCAGAACGGCGACGGCAAGAAATGCCGCGCGGATATGAGCGAAAGACCTCATAGGAACCTCCGAGCCGAGAACGTTCGCCCTCTTCTCGGAAGTTCCCGACGGACTCCGCTAGTCCAACGCCTCTTCGTCGGCGGGCTCGTCGAGGACGCGTTGGATCGCGCTCTCGATCCGGTCGAAGCCCTTGCCGCCGGCCTGGAAATGCCGGAGTTCGTGCTTGCGATTGAACACGTAGAACGCCGGCACGAACTCGTTCTCGAAACGTCCGACGATCGCGTGATCGTTGTCGATCGCGACCGGCTGCGTGAGGTGCATGTTCTCGATCGCATCGGCCGTGACAGCCGCGATGTCGAGCTCGGCTTCCGAGCGCGGCTGATGCACCGCGATGAACCCGACGCCCAGCGGCGCGAACTTGTCGCGCCACGCGGCGACCTGGTCGGCCGTGTCGTGGCAGATGTAGCACGACTGCGACCAGAACGAGAGGACCAGCGGCAAGCCGCGCAGTTCCTCGATCTTCGGCTCGCCGTTGAGCCACGTCCCGACGCCGTCGAGCGCTGGGAGCGGCGTGCGCATGCGCAATCCCATACTAGCCTTTGGTCAGGAGCGCTTTGCCAGGCTTCCATTCGGCCGGGCAGAGGCCGCCGGTCTGCAGAGCCTGCAGCACGCGGATCGTTTCGTCGACACTGCGACCGACGTTGTCGTCGGTTACGACCGCGTACTTGAGCACGCCGTCCGGATCGATGATGAACAGACCGCGCTGTGCGACGCCGCTGGCTTCATCGAGAACGCCGTACGCGCGCGCCGTCTCTTTCGTGAAGTCGGCCGCGAGCGGATACTTGGTACCGGCGATGCCGTTCTTCTCTTTAGGCGTGTTCAACCAGGCCCAGTGGCTGTGCACCGAGTCGGTCGATGCGCCGAGCACCTCGGCGCCGATGCCGGTGAAGTCGGCGAGACGATCGGAGAGCGCCGTGATCTCGGTCGGGCAGACGAACGTGAAGTCGAGCGGATAGAAGAAGAAGACCAGCCACTTGCCTTTGTAATCCGCGAGCGAAATTTCCGCGCCGAGATTCGAGGCGCCGGTCGCGCCCTTCGTGCTCGGCAGTTTGAAATCGGGAGCCGGTTTTCCAACCTGAGCCAACATCGATAGGTTCTCTTTCTGATAAGTCGTGTAAGTCGTGTTTGAGGAAGAGGTCGCTTCGCGAGCTCGACACCCGCCGCCGCGCCATCCTCTGTGGGTGAAAATCGCTCCGCCCCATTCCTCGAGTTCGACTGCGTCGCCTGCGGCGACCCCACGCGGAGTCGCCGCAGGCGGCAGAATCACGCGACGTCGAAGCGGTCGAGGTTCATCACCTTATCCCAAGCGGCCACGAAGTCGCGTACGAACTTCTCCTGGTTGCCACTGCAGGCATATACTTCGGCAAGAGCGCGTAGCTGCGAGTTCGAGCCGAAGACGAGGTCGACGCGGCTACCGGTCCACTTCAGCGCACCGGTGGCACGGTCGCGCCCTTCGAACGACTCATCGTTATCCGACGTGCGCTTCCACGTCGTCCCCATGTCGAGCAGATTGACGAAGAAGTCGTTGGTGAGCGCCTCGGGGCGACCGGTGAAGACGCCGTCCTTCGTGCCGTCGGCGTTCGCGCCGAGTACGCGCAGGCCGCCGACGAGCACCGTCATCTCCGGAGCGGTCAGGGTCAGGAGCTGAGCGCGATCGAGCAGCAGCGACTCCGCCGAGAATGCGTAGTCCTTCCGGAGGTAGTTGCGGAAGCCGTCGGCCGACGGTTCCATTACCGAGAACGACTCGACGTCGGTCTGGGCTTGCGATGCATCGCCACGGCCCGGCGTGAACGGGACCGAGACGTTCTGCCCGGCGTTCTTCGCCGCTTGTTCGACGGCCGCACAGCCGCCGAGGACAATCACGTCGGCGAGCGAGATCTGCTTGCCGCCGGTGGCGGCGGCGTTGAACGTTTCCCGAATGCCCTCAAGTCTCGCGAGCACGGTCGCAAGTTGCGCGGGCCGATTGACTTCCCAGTCTTTCTGCGGTGCGAGACGGATGCGCGCACCGTTGGCGCCGCCGCGCTTGTCGGAATCGCGGAAGGTCGAAGCCGAAGCCCACGCCGTCGCGACGAGTTGGGCGATCGAGAGCCCCGATGCGAGGATGGTGCTCTTGAGGGATGCGACGTCGCGTTCGTCGACGAGCGGAAGGGTCGCGGCGGGAATCGGGTCTTGCCAGATCAACTCCTCTGCGGGCACTTCGGGCCCGAGGTAGCGCGCGCGGGGGCCCATATCGCGGTGGGTCAGTTTGAACCACGCGCGCGCGAAGGCGTCGGCGAATGCGGCGGGGGTTTCGTGGAAGCGCTTCGCGATCGGTCCGTAGATCGGATCCAAGCGCAGCGCGAGATCCGAAGTGAGCATCATCGGCGCGTGGCGTTTCGACGGATCGTGCGCGTCGGGCACCGTGTCGGCTCCCGCCTTATCCTTGGGCGTCCACTGCTTTGCGCCGGCCGGGCTCTTCGTCAACTCCCACTCGAAGTTGAAGAGGTTGTCGAAGAAATTGTTGTCCCACTTCGCGGGCTCGGTCGTCCAGGCGCCCTCGAGGCCGCTGGAAATCG
>JALYSX010000189.1 GCA_030854585.1 Vulcanimicrobiota bacterium | reverse complement strand
GCATTACCCCTCCCTAGACCACCACTTCACACCACTTCCCACCACTATACGCAGAAGGGTGGGCCGGGACAAGGTGTAACGAGCACAAAAACACCGCTCGCGAACAGGTGTTCGACGTCCCGACTCGTGTGAGTTCCACATAATTCAAAGCGGCTCCATAGAAGTGGACGTGATCTATAGGCAGGCAGCTCGCCAGCCAGGGCGGCCACATCCTCAAGGACTGGACCGCTCCAAGCTCATCGTCGCTACCGGCCGTTCGGGACGAGCGACGCATATCGGCGGTGACGCAGGTCGTTGAACGTAGCGACGGGCACTCTGAATTTCTACTGAATCCCGGTATCATACGGAGGGACTCATGGGGAGCGGCGATCTAGTCCTCAAGATATTTCTCGTCGTTGCGGCCGTCGCGATCGGCTCGATGGTCCTTTTGGCGAATGTCGGTGCGCGATCGCCGATCTCGCAAGAGGCCGTCAGCGCGCGCGGCTACGCGTTGCGACGCTACTGGTTCTGGGTGCTGCTCGTCGGTGCGGTCCTCACCTTCACGCTGACGATTTCGCACTTCCCGTATCCGAGCGCGCACGCATCGATGACCGACCAGCATATCACCGTCGTTGCCGAGCAGTACTCATTCAAGCTGCCCTCCACGATCGCGCGGAACCGACCGATCATCTTCGACGTCACCTCCAAGGACGTCAACCACGGGTTCGCCATCTACGCGCCCGATGGCACCCTCTTCAGTCAAGTCCAGGCGATGCCGGACTACGTCAATCATCTTCCGATCACGTTCACCGTTCCGGGTCACTACACGCTGCGCTGCCTCGAATATTGCGGCATCGCGCACGCTTCAATGCAAGGGGGCTTCGACGTCCGATGACGACAGTGCCGAACGTTAGCGTCCCCGGTAGACGCGTCATGTGGACCTACATCCTGACAGGGCTCGGGATCTTCGCCTTGATGCTGGTGGCGGGCATCGGGTTGCGCGCGTCGCAGGCAGGCTGGATCCCGCTCGATCCGGGAACCTTCTATTCGATACTGAGCCTGCACGGTGTCGGGATGATCGTCGCCATGGCGATCGCGGGACTCGGCCTGCTGTGGTATCTCGTGCGCCGCGAGATCGAACTCGACGTCCGCGTACCGTACGTCGCCTACGGGTTCTTCCTCGCGGGCGTCGCATGCGTCATCGTCGCCGTTTTCCCGGGACGATACGGATCGCTCTGGACGATGCTCTATCCGCTTCCGTTCGTGGGCACCTACTGGCCGAGTTGGGCGACCGGCGCGTGGCTTTTCGGCAACGCGCTCGTCATGCTCGGCTTCATGATCTGGTGCGCGCAGATCCTGGCCGCGTTGCTGCAGAAGTACGGCGGCGTCCGCGGCATGCTGGCGATCGATTACGTCTTGAACAGACGCGCATTCACCGAGCGTGGCGGGCAGCCGCCGCCGCCGCAGATGTTCGCCGCGGTCATTACCGCATTCGACGGATTCATCACGGGGACGATCGGCCTGATCGTCGGCACGGCGTTGATCGTCCATTGGATCGATCCGACGGTCGCCATCGACCCGCTCTGGGCGAAGAACCTCACGTATCTCTACGGGCACTCGTTCGCCAACCTGACCATGTACATGGCCGTTGCGGCGGTCTACGTCGCCCTTCCGCTCTGCACGAAGCGCGAGTATCACACGTCGCCGCAGCTCGCCGTCGCCTGGTGGGGGACGCTCGTGTTCGTGATGATCGCCTATTTCCACCACCTGTACCTGGACTTCGCCCAGATGCAATGGATGCAATACGTCGGCGAGATCTCGTCGTACTTGGCGGCCATCCCGGTGGTCGTCGTGACGGTTTACGGCGGCGTCATGCTCGTGCATCGATCGGGCATGCGCTGGTCGCTTGGATCGATGTTCCTCTACGCCGGCATGATCGGATGGGTCGTCGGTGGCCTCGGGGCGATTCTCGACGCGACGATTCCCCTGAACGTCGATCTCCACAATACGCTCTGGGTGCCGGCGCATTTCCACACGTATCTATTGGAAGGCGTGCTTCTGTTCTTGTTGGGATGGGTCTTCGCCAGCTTGGAACGACGCGCCGATGCGATCGCTTCGACGCTGACGCGATGGCTGGTGGGGCTCGGCGTCTTCGCCGGCGGCGGTCTGTTCCTGCTCTCGTTCTACGCCGCCGGTGCGGCAGGCGTCCCCCGCCGATACGCCGTCGAACCGGCCCCAGGACCTTGGTGGTCGGGTGTTGCGACGATCGGCGCGCTGCTCTTGGCCGTCGGGTTGATCGTCGCACTCTTCGAAGGCATACGACTCGCGCGGCTGCCCGCCAAAGAGAGCACGCCGCTATGAACCTACGACGGATCGGGTTCGCCCTGCTGGCCGTGACGATCATCGCCGGGCTCGCGCCGCTCGTTCTCGGCACGGAGGAGATCCCGACGGCCCAGCATCACCTGCTGCACGCGATCTTGCTCGCCGGAGCCGCCGTCTCCGGCATCTTCATCGCCGGCGCTGCGCGACGAACCGGGACCGGCAGCATCGGCTGGCTCCTGATCGCGCTGATCTCGCCGATGCTGGTCATGCTCTTGATGTGGCCGTCGGAGTATGCGTACTTCGAGACCCACAGCTTCGGCCACGCGGCCGAGCACCTGGGCGTCATCGGGCTCGGCTTTCTGACGGGCTTTGCGGGGCAGCGCTATGCCGCGGGGATCGGATGGGCAACGGGCATGAGCGCGGTCGCGATGGCGGTGCTCAGCGTGTGGGGATACGGCATTGCCCCGGCTTCGACGGTCGCCGCCACGCCCGTCGCCGCCGTCACCTCGGCGCCCACGTCCGTCGGGAACGCCGCGCCGGATCCGGCACACGGTGCGACGATCTTCAAGCAGAACTGCGCGGCCTGCCACGGAGCCGCAGGCGAGGGCGGCGGCGGGCCCTCGCTCAAAAACGAAGCTTCGCGCAAATCGACGGACGAGGCCGAGAAATGGATCGAGCATCCCGCTCCACCCATGCCGCAACTCTATCCGGGCACGCTCTCCAAGCGTGACGTAACCGATGTTGCGGCGTATGTCGAAACGCTACGCTAGCGTAGCACTCTTCGTGTCTTCCGGACGCGCTTCGTCCTCGTCGCCGCGGTAGATCGTGAGCAACAGGCAAACCCCGATATAATAGATGTGCGCGTCGATCATCTGCCCGACCCACCCGGCCGGGCGATGGAGCCATAGAGAGTCCGCGGGCGGCCGTTCAAAACTCTCGCGCCGATCGCATACCACAAGCCAGCCATTGTTGCACGTCTCCGAATATCGACGGTCAAACACAGCGATAGTGCCGGAGATTCTGGCCCACGCTGAGAAGGAGCAACGATGGCCGTGCGGGTTGCGCAAAAGCAGCCGCCCTGTGGAATTCAGCGTCTTCGCATAGCCATCGATCGATCTTGTCTTGTGGAAGGAATGCCGCACAAGCGGAATTGTCTACTATGCCGATTGAAACGCGCTTGTTCGTCAAGACTAGCCTGGTGTGGCTCTGCGCCACCTTTGCACTTGGGGCATCGATGCTCGCCTCTAAAG
>JALYSX010000185.1 GCA_030854585.1 Vulcanimicrobiota bacterium | reverse complement strand
AAGTGGATCTGCTCAAGTACGTCGCGGTCGGCCGGCTGATCGCATGCGGCGATGCGGCCGACGCGCAAGACGCGGCTCGGCTCGCGCAGTCGGCCCTTGCCGCCGCGGAACTCTATCGCGCGCCGTTCACCGAATGTCTGGCTACCGTCGCCATTGCGCTCTTCGACGGCCCCCGATTCGCCGAACATATGGGACGCGCGCTCGCGTGCGCCGAGCGCTGCGAGTCGCCGGCGTTGCAGAGCGCGGTCGTCGCGATCGCCTCCCGAAGCGGCGAGTACGGCATGCTGGACGCGTTCGTCGCGAAGCTCTCGCGCGAACGCGAACGTCGCGCGCCCACGCTTGAGATCGAACTCACCAGCGGCCGGGTCGCTTACAACGGTAGCCCGGTCGCGCTCTCGGAGCGCGAGTTGGAACTGCTGGTCGCACTCTCGCTCCGGCGTGAGGTCGTGCCGCGCGGCCGTCTGGCCGACCTGCTCTGGCCCGAACTCGACGAGTACGGCGCCCGGAACGCGCTCTCGGTCTGCCTGCACCGCTTGCGCGGACATCTCGGAAACGACGGGGCGATCGTGCGCAGCGGCGAGGGCTACCGCCTGCACGACGATGCCTGGGTCGATCTGTGGGAGATCGATCGGCTGGTCACGGCGGTCCGCGCGCGCGGCGCGATCGGCGACGTCGAGCGCGAAGCGTTACGCGAATCATACGCGCGTCTGCGCGAGCCGCGTCCGGCGCGCATGCAGTCGTGGGAGTGGTTCGAACCGACCGAACGGCACATCGGCGAGCTTCGGCTTGACGTCGCGATGCGCTTGGCGAGCGACGCCCTCTCGAACGGTGGCGCGCAGGACGCGCTCGCACTGGCCCACGAGATGATCGCCTACGATCCGTGCGACGAACCGGCGCGTGAGATCGCGATTCGCGCCTATCTGCAGCTCGGCGACCGCGCCGCCGCGATGCGTCACTTCCGGCAGTATCGCGAGACGCTACAGTCGGAACTGCAGTGCGACCCGTCGCCTGCGCTCGTGGCGCTGGTCGGGAGCGGCGCGTGATTCCGACATTCGTACTGTTGGCAGCTCTCGAGAGTCCCTCTCCGTCCGCCGCACCGATCGTCGCCGACGTGGTCATATCGGCGGGTCACGAGGGGCGTCCTGCGAGTTGCGCGCGCTTCCCGAAGCATCATTGCAACCTGGGTGCCACCGGCGAGCGCGAATGGACGCCGGTCGTCGCGGATGCTGCGACGCGGGTTCTCCGCGCGCACGGCGTGAACGTCGTCCGGTTACCGGCGGATTTCGATGGAACGTACGACGCAGGTGCGGCCGTCTTCATCCACTTCGACGGGAACGATCGGGCATGTTCGACCGGCGCTTCGATCGGCTACCATCATCCGAGCGACAAGCCTGCCGCGGATGCGTGGCGGGCGCTCTACTCGCGCTACATCCCGTTCTCGTTCATGCCCGACGATTTTACCGCCGGCCTGCGCGACTACTACGGATTTCGACAGATGCACGTGCGCGACAGCGCGCTGGTCTTGGAGCTCGGCGAGCTGACCTGTCCGAGCGGGAAGACCTGGCTCGCGTCGCGGTTGCAATGGGAGGGCGCGCTCATCGCGCACTTTCTATCGGAGCGCATCGGCAAAGGCGACGTCCCCGATCCGGGCGCCTTCGTGATCCATCGATGATCGAGGTCTTTTATCGCTATCGGGTGCATACGGCGCAGATCCGCGCATTCGAACACGCCTACGGTTCGACGGTGCCGTGGGCGAAGCTCTTCGCCCAGCATCCCGGGGTTCCGGCGAACGCGTCTCTTTCGCCTTAGTGCCGACCCGGCGATCTATGTCACCGTCGACGTCTGGGAGACCAAGGCCGATTGGGATGCGTTCCGGGTCGATTTTCGTCGGAGTACGCGCTCTCGACCGGAAGCTGGCGATGCTCAAGATCGAGGAGCAGCTGCTCGGCTTCTACGATGGGACCGAGGAGTATCGACCGCCGCTGGATACCCAAGCATAGGCCGAAAGACTTGACGGCCTCCACCCGGGGGCCGATACTACAAGGGTTCTATGATACGACCGGTACGGGCCGACGGACGGATCGATGCGGGCGGCGTCTTCACGCCGATCTATCGACCGCGGGTCGTCGACCGCATAGCCGCGGCAGCGGAGTCGCGGGTGGTCTTGATCGTCGCGCCAGCGGGCTACGGCAAATCGACGGCGCTTCGTCAATATCTCGACGGCGTCGCGGAGCAGGTCGTGCGTTACGATCTGCAATCCGACAACGGTAGCCTGCTCGGCTTCGTCCGCGGTTTCGCCGAAGCGATCTCCGAGATCGCGCCCGATGCGCGCAATACGGTCGTCACCGCCTTCGACTCGGCGCGCGACTCCATCACCGCCGGCGCCGAGCTCGCGCTCTGGATGCACGCGCATATCAAGACGTACAACGGCACGATCGCGATCGACGATCTGCACGTCGCCGAAAACGAGAAACAGGTCTCGGCATTCATCTCGTCGCTCGTCGAGCGCACCAAGGGCCGCGTGCGCTGGATCGTCGCGTCGCGTTCGTTCCTGGATCTGCCGGTCGGCTCGTGGCTCGCGTATCAGGAGATGGACCTCGCGATCGATGAGAGCGATCTTGCGTTCACGGCGGAAGAAGCGCGTAGCACGGCGCGCGCCTCGCGCGTCGGCGTGCGCGACGAAGAACTGGAATCGCTGGTCGCGCTGACCTCCGGCTGGCCGACCGCGCTCAGCTTCGCCTTGCGCACATCCACGCGCACGCTCGATCTGCGCAACGTCCAAGCCGTCACGCGTGAGATGGTCTATCGCTATCTGGCCG
>JALYSX010000154.1 GCA_030854585.1 Vulcanimicrobiota bacterium | reverse complement strand
GGCTTGCCCGCGCCACGGGTACTTATCACGGCAGACGACGTCGAGCGTGGGAAGCCCGCGCCCGACTGCTACCTCGCCGGCGCTGTCGCGTTCGGTGCCGCCGTGAACGATTGCATCGCGATCGAGGACAGCGCCGCGGGTATTTCCGCTGCCCGGGCGGCCGGCATCGATGTGATCGCGATCCTCCGTGGACGCTCTGCGGAGTTCGCGCGCGCGGCGAGCTTCACGGCTCGCACGATCGCCGACGCGCGCGTGGAGCTCGTCGACTAGACGGCTGGCGACGGCGTCGGCGAGGCGAACGGGCCGCCCGGGTTCTCCTGGTGCTTGCGCGACTCGCGCATCGTCTTGACGTTTGCGTCGTACTGCGTGCGCTGATCCGGTGTCAGGATGTTGAGCATCTGATCGCGGAGCGCTTTGCGCGCGGTCGGATCCGGCGTGCTGCCCTTCGGATGCGCGGTGCGATAGGCCGTGCGGAGTTGCGCGAACTGTTGCTTCTGCGCATCGCTGAGCGCGATGCCCTTGAGGGCATGGCCGTTGAGGCCGACGTGCGCGTGGTGGCCGTGTGCGGTTGTGGACGCCGGAGCTCCGGGGGTCGTCTGCGCCGCGGCGGTGATGGGAAGCGCGAGCGCGAAAAGCGCGGCGCCTGCGAGAATCGGACGGGAGATGTTCATAGGCTCACTCTACCTGGAGTCCGCCCGAATGTTCTGAGAGTCCGATTAGCACCGGGGCAGAACTCGGTGAGGGCGACCGAGCGCCTATGTGGCTCTAGAGGAATGGCCACGAGCTACACGGCGCCAGACCTTCACTGATCGGCCATGGCGAAAAGCGCCGCTGGGGATCCGCGACGTTCTGTTGATGTGCACTTATCAGTAAAAAACTCGGACGTAGCAGTGAGGTTACAGAGTCGGAAAAGATTCCTATCGGGCCATATCCGAGTTGCGTACCCGTTACCTGGTATTTTTTCGCCAAGAAGCGGATAGAAATCGTCCGACGCATTTGCAAAGCCAATTGAGAGGAACGTGGCAATTGCAGCTGGATCTCCGGATGCCGCCTAGACATTCGCCGTGACAGTCACCGCGAGGAACGCTCCGAAGGCGAATGTGGTGAGGCTGACAATTAGGACTCGTAGCATGTGACGCTCCTTGTTCGCTATGCGAACTTCGGACTTTCGACCCTAAGGCTTGATAGCCGCCGCCTTGACGCCTTCGCTCGCGTGCGCGTCGAAGCGCTTGAAGTTCTCGTAGAACAAGACCGCAAGTTTCTTTGCCTGCGCGTCGTAGGCGGCTTTGTCGGCCCACGCGTTGCGCGGGTCGAGGACTTCTGTCGGCACGCCCGGGACAGTCTTGGGGATCTGCAATCCGAAGAACGGCTCGCCGTTGAACTCGGCCGGGATGCGGCCTTCGATCGCGGCGTTGACCATCGCGCGGGTGTGCGCGATCTTCATGCGCGAGCCGACGCCGTACGGTCCGCCCGTCCAGCCGGTGTTGACCAGCCAGCAGACGACTTCGCGCTCGTCGATCTTCTTTCCGAGCAGGCGCGAGTAGACCGTCGGGTGATGCACCATAAACGGCGCGCCGAAGCAGGTCGAGAAGGTCGCCTGTGGCTCGGTGACGCCACGCTCGGTGCCGGCAACTTTGGCCGTATAGCCGGAGAGGAAGTGATACATCGCCTGATCGCGCGTCAGGCGCGAGATCGGCGGCAGCACGCCGAACGCGTCGGCGGTCAACATGATGATGGTATGCGGATTGCCGGCCTTGCTACCGGGCACGACGTTCGGGATGAACTCGATCGGATACGCCGCGCGCGTGTTCTCGGTCTTGGCCTCGGAGTCGAGATTGAGCTTGCGGGTCACGTCGTCGTAGACCACGTTCTCGAGGACGGTCGAGAAGCGGTGCGATGCGGCCCAGATCTCCGGCTCGGCGCTCTGCGAGAGTCGGATCGCTTTTGCGTAACAGCCGCCTTCGAAGTTGAAGACGCCGTTGGCGGACCAGCCGTGCTCGTCGTCGCCGATCAGTGGGCGATGTGAGTCGGCCGAGAGAGTCGTCTTGCCGGTGCCGGAGAGGCCGAAGAAGATCGCGACGCCGGCGTCCGCGCCGACGTTGGCCGAGCAGTGCATCGGCAGCACGTCGCGCAGCGGCAACAGATAGTTCATCACGGTGAAGACCGATTTCTTGATCTCGCCGGCGTAGCGCGTACCCCCGATCAGGATCATGCGGCGCGCGAAGTTGACCAGCACGAACGTCGACGACCGGACGCCGTCGAGTACCGGATCGGCTTCGAACAGGGCTGCGTCGACGACGGTGAACTCCGGCACGAACTCGGCGGGCATCATCTCGGGAACGATGAACAGATTGCGCGCGAACAGATTGTGCCACGCGAACTCGGTCACCACCCGGACCGGCAGGCGATACTCTTCGTCCGCGCCGACGTAACAGTCGAGGCTGAAGACTTCGCGGGTCGAGAGATACTCTTGCACGCGCTCGAAGAGCTTGTCGAAGGTCGCGGCGTCGATCTCCGCGTTGGTCTCGCCCCAGTCGATGTGCTGCTCGCTCGACGGTTCGCGGACGAAGAACTTATCCTTCGGCGAGCGGCCGGTGTGCGGCCGGGTGTCGACGATGAACTGTCCGTCGATGCCGAGGACGCCCTCGTCGCGCCGGAGACCGTGTTCGATCAGTTCGGCGGCCGAAAGATTCTCGTAGGTCTTGGCGGAGCGGATGCGTTCGGGGACGGTAATCACGCAATCACCCTTAGGCGGGCCCATATTGGGTGCCTGCAGGCTCGTCGTTGGATGGCTTGGTACACTGGGAAGTATGCGCTTCACTCTTCGTGCCTCTTTTGTCGCAATCGTGCTCGGCCTCGTGCTCGCGGGCACCGGTCGGGCCGTCCTGCCCTTCCACTTCGGTCTCTTCGTCGCCGGGCCACTC
>JALYSX010000278.1 GCA_030854585.1 Vulcanimicrobiota bacterium | reverse complement strand
GGCCGGCATGGGCGGCGGTACCGGCACCGGCGCGGCCCCCGTGATCGCCGAACTCGCCCGCGAATCCGGCGCCCTCACGATCGCGGTCGTCACCAAGCCTTTCGCGTTCGAAGGCCGCAAGCGCATGCAGCTGGCCGAGAACGGCATCGCCGAACTCGAGTCCAAGGTCGATACGCTGATCACGATCCCGAACGAACGCATTCTGCAAGTGATCGAGAAGCGCACGCCGCTCAACGAGGCGTTCGCGTACGCCGACGATGTGCTGCGCCAAGGCATCCAGGGCATCAGCGATCTGATCACGCAGCCCGGCCTGATCAACCTGGACTTCGCCGACGTCAAGACGATCATGACCGACGCGGGCTCGGCCATGATGGGCATCGGCGAAGGCACGGGAGAACATCGCGCCGCCGACGCCGCCCAGAAGGCGATCGCCTCGCCGCTGCTCGAGACCACCATCGAAGGCGCGCGCGGCGTGATCTTCAACATCACCGGCGGTCCGGACATGGCCATGTATGAAGTCAACGAGGCCGCCGAGATGATCTCGCGTGCGGTCGACAACGATGCGCAGATCATCTTCGGCGCCTCGATCGATCCGAATATGACCGGCAAGGTGCGCGTCACCGTGCTCGCCGCCGGCTTCGGCGCACCGCGCGGCTACGGCAAGACGCAGAACGCGTTCGCGTTCGACACCGGCAAGCTCGACACGGTCGCGCCGGTGAACATGGATGACATCGACGTTCCCGCGTTCCTCCGCTACCGCGGCTAGGAGCGCACGTGGCCTACGCAGCCCGGGTGCTGCTCGACTCGCTCAGCGAAGCGGGAGTGCGTCTCACCACGATGGAGGTGACGTTCCCCCGCTTCGTCTTGAGCGAATTCAATACGCACAGAACGTTCTCAAGGAATTCTGCGTCCAGCCGCGCGATCCCGACTGCGAAATTGATCGAGCGCGTGTTGAGCGAGCCCGTGTTTCCGCTCGAATGGGGCCGCAATAAAGCGGGCATGAGCGCGAACGAAGTGCTTGCCGATGAAGACGCGGAATCAGGCCGTCAGGTCTGGCTTTCCGCTCGCGACGCGGCGATCGCAGAAGCGCGCAAGCTATTGGATCTGCACGTGCATAAGCAGGTGCTCAATCGTATCCTTGAACCGTTCTTGTGGCACACCGTGATCGTCACATCGACGGAATGGGCGAACTTCTTCGAGCTACGTTGCTCGCCCTCTGCGCAGCCGGAAATCCGTGAAGCAGCGCTTCAGATGCGCGCCGCTCTCGAAGGCAGCAAGCCGGCTAACGTTCCGCTCGGCGAATGGCACTTGCCTTTGGTTCACGATGATGAACGAGACGCGCATCCAATCGACAACCTGAAGAGAGCGTCGGTCGCACGTTGTGCCCGCGTGTCGTATCTCACCCACGACGGGACGCGCGACATCACCAAGGACTTCGATCTCCACGAACGTCTCAAGGTCGAGCGGCATCTCAGCCCGTTCGAACACGTCGCGACACCCGCGCACGACGCCGACTTCCACGCCAACTTCCGCGGCTGGATCCAGATGCGCGCGAGCATCGAGAACGGCGCGCGCTCGCTCGCCGGGGTGAACTAGGCCTTCGGCCTTCGCTTCGGAGCGCCGAAGATCGGCACATCGTACTTCGGAATCACGCGATCCTTGGTGACGATCGTCAACCGTTCACAGATCGCCCGGGCGACGCGAAGCAGGTCGAACGGATCGTTGTGATGGGCGGGTAGCGTTGCGGTTGCCAAGGCGTGCCTAGGAACGACGTCCAGGGGCATCAACTGGAGTTCTTGCATGCCGGCATGGACGAAGAGCGCCGGCTCTCGATCGATCCGCAGTTTGCCCTTGCGGTATTTTATCGTGATCTCCCAGATGGACGCGGTCGAAAAGAACACCTGCTCGGCTTCGTTGATCGCCTCGATCCAGGACGGCGCGATGCCCTCCTCCTTGAAATAGCCCAAGAAGACGTTGGTATCGATCAGGAGCCGCACTACATGTACTCCGCGAACTCTTCAAGGGGCGCATCGAAGTCTTCCCAATCGATCGGCGCGAGAAGCATGCGCTTTCCCTTTCCGAATCCATCTGAGCGCTTGCGTTTGCGCAGGGGGCACGAGCTTTACCTGAGGCGCGCCGCTCTTCGCGATGATGACTTCCTCGCCGCGGTGTGTCAATGCAACGAATGCATCAGCGCCGAAATGGCCGCTCTCACTGTTGCAAGCTACGCGACCGGCGACTTGGAAGCCTCGTTTCGGGTCTCCTCGGAGAATCGATCTCCGAGGACCATCGAGAGTGTCGAGTATTTGTTGCCGTCAGTCGTAAGCTCCGCGCACTCCACGTAGCACGGCGTCGGTGAGCCTCACTTTAGAAGCTCTCACCCCCAGCGCGCCCCGCACAGTGCATCCGAGCGCCGCGCTGAGAGGGGCCTCGTTTTGGTAACCTCTCAACTCCTACACGCCTCTTACGGACGCGGCGTTCTTTGCGATAAAGATATTAGTAGCCAGGGAATTAGAGACCGTCCTATAGACATACTTTCATTGAGACGTGCTCGGCCGCCACGTAACATCACCCGGCCCGCCACGCCTCTTAAACGCGATCGGAACCCCGATCGACAAAGCCAGGGAAGACAGGGCTATGACCCTGCGAGTGAAGAGCGATCAGACGATCGTGTTGGGCGGACTCCTCCGGGACGTCAGCTCCGAAACGCTCACGAAGTTGCCGGGCCTTGGTGACATTCCCGTGCTCGGATCGTTCTTCCGGAGCAAGGCGGTGTGTCACCAGCGCAACGAGATCGTGTTCCTAATCACACCGCACGTGATCAAGCCCGGGGATGTGCCGCCCTCGTCGTAGCGCCTAGGTGGGTGCCGTAACCGGCATTCCGCTGCGAGCCGCGAACATCGCGATCATCGCGTCGTTGAACTTCGGGATGTCGTCCGGCTTGCGGCTCGTGACGAGCATACCGTCGGTGACGGCCTCCTCGTCGACCCACTCGGCGCCGGCGTTGGTGAGATCGGTCTTGAGCGAAGGCCACGAGGTCATGCGCTTGTCCTTCGCGATGCCAGCGTCGATCAGCGTCCACGGGCCGTGGCAGATCGCGGCGATCGGTTTGTCCTCGAAACGTTGCACGAATGCGATCGCCTTCGGTTCAAGCCGCAGCGCATCTGGGTTCGCGACACCGCCTGGGAGAAGAAGCGCATCGAACTGCATGTTCGCCGCCTCGTCGAGCATGAGATCGACAACGAACGTGTCGAGTTTCTCGCCGTGATGCGTTCCTTGGACCCTACCGCTCTTGGGAGAGACCAGATAGGTCGTGGCACCGGCTGCGTCCAGTGCCGCGCGCGGCTCGGTCATTTCGACCTGTTCGAAACCGTCGGTAGCAAGAATGGCGACACTCAGGCCGTCGAGTTGTCTGAAGCTCATGTACCGCTGGTACCCAAACCGCGCGCGGCCGAAAAGGCTCTCCCGCAAGCCGCGGCTCGCTCGCCCGTACCAGGCCCGCGTCGCCGCTTTCGCCAACATCGGCCATCCGATGTTCCGATATCTGACTGCCGGTGAATCTCACGGTCCCGCCCTGGTGGGCATCCTCGACGGCCTGCCCGCGCATTTGAAGCTCGATATCGAGCGGATCAATCAGACGCTTGCGCGACGCCAGGGCGGCTACGGCCGCGGCGGACGCATGAAGATCGAGCGCGACGAGGTCGAGTTCTTAGCCGGCGTCCGTGGTAGCGAGACGCTCGGCTCGCCGATCTGCGCGGTCGTCCGCAATCGCGATCACGATACGCCCAAGGTCAAGGCGCTCATGGATCCGCTGATCGGTGGCGGCGATCCGCTCACCAATCCGCGACCGGGCCACGCCGACTACGCCGGCGCCCTCAAATACCGCCAACGCGATCTGCGCAACGTTCTCGAACGCGCGAGCGCCCGAGAGACGGCCATGCGTGTGTGCCTCGGCGCAATCTGCGAACAGTTCCTCTCGGCGCTCGGCATCACGACGCACTCGTACGTTCATCGCATCGGCCCGGTCGAAGCCCCGGTCCTCGATGCGTTCTCGCAGGACGCCGTCGAGAACAGCGACGTCCGTTGCCCGGATAAGGCCACCGAAGAGAAGATGATCGCCGCGATCGACGTGGCCAAGGCGTCGGGCGACACCCTCGGCGGACAGTTCATCGTACGGATCGACGGCATGCCGGTCGGCATCGGTAGCAATCGCCAGCCGGATACGCGTCTCGACGGCCTGCTCGCCGGCGCATTGATGGGCATGCAGACCGTGAAATCCGTCGAGGTCGGGCTCGGCGCCGATGTCGCGGACAAGCCTGGCTCGCAAGCACACGACGTCTTCGCGTACGACGGCTCCGACGTGGTCCGCACCAGCAATCGTGCGGGTGGCATCGAAGGCGGCATGTCCAACGGACAGCCGATCATTCTACGCATTTCGGTAAAGCCGATCCCGACGTTGATGAACGCGTTGCCGTCGGTCAACCTGCATCAAGGTACCGAGGCCCCGGCCTCGATCGTGCGCTCGGACGTCTGCGTCGTGCCGGCGGCGGCGATCGTCGGCGAAGCGATGGTACGTCTGGCCCTGGTCGCGCCGATCTTGGAGAAGTTCGGCGGCGATTCGATCGAAGAGACCCTTGAGAATCTGCAGCGTGCAAACGCCGCGGCCCATTCGTTGTTTGAGAAGGCGAAGGAGCAAGCATGAAAAAGCACATCGCTCTGGTCGGTTTCATGGCCGCCGGCAAGTCCACCAT
>JALYSX010000128.1 GCA_030854585.1 Vulcanimicrobiota bacterium | reverse complement strand
TGCCTTGGGTGCCGATGTAGATCCACGAACCCGCCGTCATCTGCCCGTACATGGTGAGGCCCTGCGCTTCAAGCGCGCGGAACGTCTCCCAGTCGGCCCACTTCGGGACCAGGTTCGAGTTGGCGATCAGCACCCGCGGCGCGCGTTCGTGGGTTCTCCACACGACGATCGGTTTGCCGCTCTGCACGATCAAGGTCTCGTCGTTCTTGAGGCGCTTGAGCACGCGCACGATCGCATCGAAAGCGGCCCACGACCGCGCCGCCCGGCCGTTGCCACCGTAGACGACCAGATCGTCGGGCCGTTCGGCGACGTCGGGATCGAGATTGTTCATCAGCATGCGCAGGGCGGCTTCTTGAGCCCACCCCTGACACGAGCGTTCGTTCCCGCGCGGCGCGCGGACGGTTCGGGGGCCTGAAACGGTGGCGGTCATGGTGGGGTCTCCATTGGCGTCACGGATGCGGGCGCCTGCGGCTATCGCTTCATGCTGCATTGTCATGACTAGACGAGGATCGCGGTGCCGATCGCCTCTTCCGCCGCGCGCACGAGCGCGCCCGTTCGGATCAGCGCTCGTGCCGCTTCGATGTCTGGCGCCGGAATCCGATCCTCACCCCACGGCGCGATGGTCTCGCGTGCGACGTCGTAGGCGGCCTGGGTGCCGATTCCGGAGCGATCCGGCCGGCGGAAATCGGTCGCGGTCAACGCGCCGAGCAGTTCGCAGGCGATCGCGCCCTCGACGTTGTCGAGCACGCGTACCAGGTTGTTCGCCGAGGTCATGCCCATCGAGACGTGATCCTCTTGCCCGGCCGAGGTCGGGATCGAATCGACGCTGCTCGGCCAGCACAGGCCCTTGTTGTCGTTGACGAGCGCGGCCGCCGCGTACTGCACGATCATCAGCCCGGACTGCAAGCCCGAACGTCCGGTCAGGAAGAGCGGCAAGCCGCGCTCCTCACCGTTCACGAGCAGATAGAGGCGCCGTTCGCTCATGCTCGCTACCTCCGCAAGCGCGATTTTCAGGAAGTCGGCCGAGAGCGCGATCGGTTCGCCGTGGAAGTTCCCGCCGGTCAAGAACGTGTCGTCGTCCGGGAAGACGAGCGGATTGTCGGTCACCGAGATCGCCTCGATCTCGATCACCCGGCGCGTATGTGCGACCGCGTCGCGGATCGCGCCGTGCACGACCGGGATGCAGCGGAACGAATACGGATCTTGCACGCGTCCGCACTCGCGGTGCGACTGCATGATCTGCGAGCCGTTCAGGAGCGCGCGCAGGTTGTCAGCGGTCTTGGATTGCCCCGGATGCGGACGTAGATCGTTGATGCGGCGGTCGAAGACGCGATCCGTCCCGAGGAACGCTTCGAGCGACATCGCCCCGATGATGTCGGCGCTCTTGAGCAGGCGCTCCGCGCGCAGTATTCCGAGCGTCGTGATGCCGGTCATCACTTCGGTGCCGTTGACGAGCGCGAGACCTTCTTTCGCGCCGAGCACGATCGGTTTCAGTCCGGCGCATTCGAGCGCGCGCGCGCTCGACATGCGCTCGTCACCGTAGTAGGCTTCGCCCTCACCGATCAAGGTCAACGTCATGTGCGCGAGCGGAGCCAGATCGCCGCTCGCGCCGACCGAGCCCTGCGAGGGCACGACCGGCGTGACGTTGCGATTGAGCAGTTCGAGCATCAGGTCGAGCGTATCGAGTTTGATGCCGGAGTGTCCGGCCGAGAGCGAGCTGACCCGTAGCACCCCCGCGGCGCGCACGTACTCGCGTGCGAGCGGCGGACCGGTGCCGGCCGCATGCGAGCGAACCAGATTGAGCTGAAGTGCGGCTGCATCCTTGGGATCGACGGTCACGTTGGCGAGCCGGCCGAAGCCGGTCGTCACACCATAGATCGCATCGCCACGGTCGAACTTCTCTTCGACGAAACGTCGCGCTTTTGCGACCCGTTCGCGAGCCTCCGGGGTGACGCGAACCGGAGCGCCGTCGACGGCGATCGCCACGATCGATTCGAGCGAGAGATGTCTACCATCGAGGTCGACCGCGTGCGACATCGGAGCTTAGAGCGCTCCCCAGTCGACCTTGGGCAGCTTCGCGAACGGCGGGCCGTTCTGGATCACGATGGTCTCGCGGTCGCGCAGCACGATCGCCGCCGGATTCCCGCGATACGCCCGGCCGTTGACCCAGACCCAGAGGGTACGGCCGCGAGGCGCCCGGACGCTCGCCGCTTTGGAGCGATTGAGGTCCATGCCCCAGATATCGAAGAACTGTCCGAGAGTAAACGGCCGCTTGACCGGCGACTCGATGTGGATGAAGCCGTCCGCCGTGTGGGTGTGCACCCAATAGAGGCAACCGGTGCCCTGCGGAATCCCGATGTTCGCCGGCACGTTCACGCCCCGGCCTCGATCGGCCAGAACGATATGCGAGTGGATGTGCTCGACCGCGCCTTCCATGCTGTTGCACTGGATGCCGTCGATCGGCGCGCCACCGAAGAAGCTCTGCGCGAGTAGGAGGCTCATTGCAAGCAGATTCACGCGCGATGGCTTCGGTGGAAAAGACGCATAACCCACCTTATCGCGTGGATAACTCGAAATTCTTGTGGAGAGACTGTGGGTAACGACGCCGCCTACTTGCGGTCGGAATTGCCGGGTGCTACCATGCAATCACTTCGAGACGATCGAAGGACGGCCAACGTAGGCAGTCGTGATCCGGATGCTCTTGACGAAACACCGCGAAGGCGATGCTCTCAAGGTCCCGGACGGATCGCTCGGACGACGTCAGTAGGGCTCCCTCCCGGGAAGTCAGACAGGCGCGGACGGTGCGAAGGCAGACGACGAAGCCCGCCGGCTCACGCCGACGGGCTTCGCTAATTTAGCTATGTGCTGCGAACGAGATGTGCATAACTAAAGAATCTTGTGGATACGTTGTGAGCGACGCGCCGAGCATATTGCAACCGGAAAATGTGCGTGCTACCATGCAATTACTTCAAGTGATTGAAGGACGATTCACGTTTCGATCGTGATCGGGCGCCGTTGACGAACCGTCGCGCAAGCGACGATCTGAGGCTCTGATCGAACCGTCGTCCGACGTCAGTGGGATCGCCGCAAGGCAGTCAAACAGGCGAGGTGCGATGCGAAGATACGTTGCGAAGCTCGCCGGATAAAACCGGCGGGCTTCGTCCATTCTACGACGCGGTCGCGTAGCGCTCCGCGATGCGACCCGCCAGAGCGCGCGCATCCGCCCGAGCGGCAGCCGGCGCCACGATCTCGGCCTGTGCGCCCCAGCCCAGGACCCAACGCACCAGTTCCGCCACGTCGCTCACGCGATAGGCGATCTCGACGCTGCCGTCGTCGGCGCGCTCGACCTTCCGGTCGGCGACTACCTGCGCGGCCGTCGCCGCCTTGGCGACGCGCTTGTCGAAGCGCACGCGCACTTCGGTCGTCTCGCCGCCCGCGAGTACGCCCGAGATCGAACGCGCCGCGTACTCCTCGACGTCGAACTCGGTCGGCTTCACGAAGGTCGCGGCCAGCACTTCGGGATCCTGGATGCTGTCGATGGCAAACGTCCGGATCGCGCCGCGCGTGCGGTCGTGCGCGACGCAGTAGACGCGGCCCGAACTGACCACAAAGCCGTACGGATCGGCGGTCCGTTTGCTCGCGGTGCCCTCTTTGTCGCGATATGAGAACGCGACACTACGCGACGACCGTTCGGCCGACGAGAGCAGCGAGAACGCCTTGTCACCCGCTTTGTCGAGGCCGACCTCGGCGAGACGGAACGCGACCGGCGAGCGTGCATCGACGCGGTCCTTGACACCGCGCGACGATCCGACGAGCTTGTCGGTCACCCCGTTGATATATCCGCCGATCGCGCCGCCCAGGCTCGCCCCTAGCGACCGTAGGGCGACCAAGCCGAAGAGTTCGTTGTTGGAGAGTTCCAATCGCTTAAGGCTGTAGCCGTCCGCGAACTTGTACGCGTTCGCGGCCCGGTCGAAGTACCACGGAAAGCCGGCCTCGGCCAAGATCGCGAGGTACCGGCGCAGACTCCGCGTGCTCGGCTGCCTGCCGTCCTCGGCGATGCGCTCTTTGAGGACCTCGAAGGAGTGGCACCCGTCATCGATGGCGTTGAGAAGGCGGACCAGCAAGACGATCTTCGGTTCGTTGGTGCGTTCCATAACTGAAACGAAGCGTACCACGCCGCCCGAGGCTTGTGTGTGCCAAGAAGGCGGCGCACAAGTCAAAGTTTCATCAAACTCGGGGTGGCCGAGGGCACTACCGTCGGGCCGGGTACGGGCGTCGCCGCGGAGCTGGCCTCGCGGCTTGGCCCGCTGCTCGGGACCGCTTTCGGGAAGCAACCGTCGGCGGCGTTGAGAGCGGGGGTGGTCGCGAGCGGCGGCGCCGCAGTGACGCCGATCTCGATCGGATAGTTCGAGCCGCCGTCGGTCATAGTCGCGACCGTGACCGGGACGGACGCGCCCGCCGCGAGCGCGTAGGACGTGATCTGGTAGCGCTGGGTCGCGTCGCGCACGCAGCCCATCTCGACCAGTACGCCGCCGAGGAAGAACGTCGAGCGCACGATCCCACCGATCGGGCGTTCGTACAGATAGGCGATGGCCGGCTTGTCGGTCGGATTGTTGAGCGAGAACGCGATCGTCTGGAGCACGCCATAGTCGCCGCCGTCGCGGTCAGCCTCCGCACCGGCGCCGGACGGTCCCCGATCGCCGTAGATCAGCGAGACGTCCGGGCCACCCGCGACGTAATTCCGATATGCATGTCCGTAGTCGCCGCCGATCTTGAAGATGCCGGTCCGGTTGTGGCCGTCCTTGGCGAGCGGCGCCTGGATGCCGATCTGTGCGATCGCATCCGCATCCGCATTCGGCGGCACCGCGAGCAGCGAGACATCGACCGGGCCGCCGCCGAGCACGCGCAGATCGACCGAGCCCGCGACGCCGGCGCCGCCGCCGAAGGTCACGTCCAGCAACGGATAGTCACCACCGGTCGGCAGGTCGATCACGACACCTTGATTGTGCTGCTTCGAGAGGATGTAGTTGCGGCTGACGTTGTGGCCGACCGTCATCACGTCGAGGTTCGGTCCACCGGTCGCAGCGATCACGTGCACCGGCGTCGCCTCTTGCGATGTCGCGGTGAGCATCAGGATCAGGCGATGTTGGGCCGCATCGCTATCGTGATAGTAGTAGAGTCGGACGGGCGTGCCCGGCTCGATCGTCGCGTGATAGAGCAGGCCGTCGCCGGTGATCCTCTCCGGGTCGTCATCGTAGAAAAGTAGCGACGGCACGAACGGATCGAGCGTCATGTTCGTCACGTTGACGGTCGTGCTGCCGGCGACGTCGAGAAAGTTCGCACCGCCGGCGATCTGCACCGGGACCACCACGCTGGTATGCGCACCGCTCGGGAGCGGACTCGCAGCTGGCGCGGCGTACGTCGCCTGCGCACCGGGCTGGAGCTGCGTGTTGCGTCGCACGAGATCGCGGATCTGCGCGGTCAGCCAGTCGCCATCGGCGGGCCTGCCGGTGACGTTGAGCGAGAGGATTTGGGCGAGCGTTCCGCCGTACGGCGCGACCCGGATCGGAACCGCGATCAGCGCGCCGCTCTGATCGGTGACGTGCATCGTATCGGTGCCGGTCTTCTCGCTCGCCGTCACGTGGATCACATGGGTCGTCTGATTCGGCGCGACCGTCACCAGGTTCTGATCGAGCGTGACGGCCAGATCGCCGCTTGCATTCACGATCGTCACGTCGACGAAGCCGCCCGGCGCGATCGCGACCGACGCAGGGTCAGCGGTGAGCGGGGCCGACGCCGGCGAGGCTTCGGCTGAAGGCGATGCGCTCGGCATCGGAGTCGAGAGCGGAGGCGGGGTGGGCGGCGGCGTCGGCGAGGGAACTTGGGCCGTCAGGGCGCCGATCACCAGCGCGCCGACGGCGAACGGGTTCATCACCCGTCCCTATTTGATCTCAGGGTAGCCTGCAGCCTTGAGCATCGCAGAAAGCGGCGCGAGCGACTTCAGAAACGCGTCCACATCCTGCATGCGTGCGGCGTAGCTCGCATCCACGCGCCGGCCGAAGTCGAGAACCGCCGGCGTCACCAAGCCCGTGCCTGCATTCGAGAGATCCTCGCGCAGGCGACCGGAGCGTTGAACGAAGTCTTCGAAGTTCTGGTAGTCCGCCGTCAGGGCGTCCTGCAACGTCTGACGATCGACGAGCGCCTTGTCGATGGCGGCGACCGTGGTCGCGTCCTTCTTCGCATCCGCGGCTGCCCGCGTCTTTGTCAATTGCGCTTTGACGTCGTCGAGTTGGTTCAACGCGACGTCGAGGTCCGAGAACTTCTGCAGGTATCGCGCATTGAAGGCGGCGGCCGCTTCGATCTCGGCGGGCGTCTCGAGCGTGTCGGGATCCGGCTTGACGATCGCCGTGACGGTGAACGTCTTGCCCGAGAGCGTCATCGCCATCGTGTACCGTCCCGGAGGAACGCCGGCGCCCTCTTCGGGCCCCTTGAAGAACTTGCCGGCACCGTTCCACTTGACCGGACCATCGCGCGTGTAGTCCCAGACGAACGATTGCAAGCCGGCGTCGTTGGTGATCCATGGCTTTGCCTTGACCGCGAACGGATTATCGTGATTCCCCGCAACGGTCCGGATCAAGTGCCCCGCCGCATCGTAGATCTTGATGACGGGCGGGATCTTGCTCGGCTTAGGCTGGTAGTAGTTGAGGACGGCACCGAATGCCGGGTTCGTACCGGCGTAGTCGGTGTAGGTGCCCTCGTCGTCGCCGTGGATGTTGTACTGGTACGAGACGCGCGGCGCGAGCACGAACGGCGCCTTCGGCGCTTCGCAGGCCGCGAGTTGCACCGGGCGCAGATCGTCCATGATGTAGAGCGAGCGTCCGTGGGTCGCGATCGCCAGGTCGTCCCAGCTCGATTGGAAGCGCATGTCGCGCACGGCCGCCGTCGGCAGCTCGTTCTTGAAGTCGTGCCAGTTAGCACCGCCGTCGCACGAGAGCCAGAGACCCGTCTCGGTTCCGGCGTAGACGAGATTACGGTTGTGCAGGTCCGGCCGGATCGAACGAGCGTAGACGTTCTCCGGCAATCCCTTCGAGATCGAGGCCCAATGCGCACCGAAATCGTGCGTGACGAAGAGATACGGCTTGTAGTCGCCGAGCAGATGGCGATCCATCGACGCAAACGCCGTGCCAGCGACGTTCGTCGACGGAGCGACCGTCTCGAACTCGCCGTGATCGAGGATGCCGGCTGGCGAGACGTTCTTCCAGTGTTTGCCACCGTCGCGCGTCAACTGCACCTGACCGTCGTCCGTGCCCGCCCAGATCTCACCGCGGTCGAGCGACGAACCTTCGACATCGAGAATCGTATTGTAGTTCTCGGCGCTCGAGACGTCGTGTGTGATCGGGCCGCCGGGCGGCGCCTGGTGGTCCTTTTCGTTCAGCGTCAAGTCCGGACTGATGCGCGTCCAATGCCGCCCGCGATCGATCGTCTGGAAGATGACGTTGCCGGCCACCCACGCGATGTGCCCGTCCCACGGGGCGAATGCGATCGGCGAGTTCCAGTTGAACCGATATTTAGCGGTACGTAGGTCGAAGTTCTCTTCGTTCGTCAGGACGTACGGTAGCACCGAGAACGAATCGCGCGTGCGCTTGTTGTAGACGCTGATGAACCCTTGCTGCGAATCGGCCCAAAGCCATTCTGGAT
>JALYSX010000081.1 GCA_030854585.1 Vulcanimicrobiota bacterium | reverse complement strand
CTCGAGTACATGTTCATCATGATGAACGCCGCACGTTTCAGCGTCGGCGTGCAGGGCCTCGCGATCGCCGATCGCGCCTACCAGCACGCGCTCGAGTACGCTAAGGAGCGCGTCCAGAGCCGCGACTCGGCCGCGCGAAACCCGCAGTCGGTCCGCATCATCGAACATCCCGACGTGCGCCGCATGCTGATGAGCATGAAGTCGCAGATCGAAGCCATGCGCGCGCTCTCGTACGTGACCGCCGCCTCGCTCGACTACGCGCACAAGCATCCCGACGAGAAGGTGCGTAAAGAGCACAAAGCGTTCATCGAACTGATGATCCCGATCGTCAAAGCCTGGTGCACCGAGACGGCGCAAGAGGTCTGCTCGACCGCGTTGCAGGTCTTCGGCGGTATGGGCTACGTGGAGGAGACCGGCATCGCGCAGCAGTATCGCGACGTCCGTATCACCACCATCTATGAAGGTACGACCGGCATCCAAGCGCTCGACCTGGTCGGCCGCAAGCTGATCCGCGATATGGGCGCGACCGCGACCACCATCCTCAAGCAGATGCAGGCGTTCGCCAAGACGCTCGAAGGCGACGACGAACTCAAGACGATCGCGGATGCGTTCGGAAAGAGCCTGGCCGCACTCGCCGAGACCTCGCAATGGATCGGGATGAACGCGATGGGCGACCTGCGCAAGGCGTTTGCGTGCTCGGTGCCCTATCTCAAGCTTTGGGGCATCACGGCGGCCGGCTGGCAGATGGCGCGCGCCGCGCAGATCGCCAAGGGCAAGACCGGCGGTCCGGACGGCGAGTTCTACAAGACCAAGATCGCGACCGCGAAGTTCTACGCGACCCACGTGCTCACCCAAGGCGCCTGGCTCAAGCGGCAGATCATCGACGGTGCCGGCGACGTGATGACCGTCACCGAAGCGCAATACGACCTCGACCGTAAGATGACGGTGAACGCGTAGTGCAGGTCGGCGTCTCGGACCGCGGCGCGGTTCGCGTCCTCACCCTCGACAATCCGCCGGTCAACGCGCTCTCGTTCGCGTACTCGGCGGAACTGCTCAAGATCGTCGCTGCGGCCGAAGCGGACGCGAACGTGAAAGCGGTCGTCTTCGCCGGCGCGAACGGGCTGTTCAGCGGTGGCGCGGACGTCAACGACTTCAATACCGAACCGACGCTCGAGACGAAGACCGTTCGCGACGTGATCGCCGCGGTCGACGCCGGCTCCAAGACCTACGTCGCCGCGATCGACGGCAACGCGCTCGGCGGCGGTCTCGAACTCTCGCTCGCGTGCGACTACCGCATCGCGACCAAGACCTCGAAGGTCGGCTTGCCGGAAATCAAACTCGGCTTGCTACCCGGCGCGGGCGGCACGCAGCGTCTGCCGCGCTTGATCGGCGCGCAAGCGGCCCTCGAGTTCATGCTCAAAGGTTCGACCAACCCGGCCGAAAAGGCGCTCAAGCTCGGCGTGCTCGACGAACTCGTCGACGGGAACGTCGTGGATGCCGCCGTTGCGCTTGCCGAGAGGGTTCTCGCGATCGAACCGAAGCGGCGCGTCTCGCAGAAGAAGGCGATCATCGGCAAGGGCATCCCCATGCAGGCCGCGCCATTCGTCGTCTCGTCCGCGCATAAGATGGTGCCGGCCGAAGAGAACGGCGGGTTCGCCGCCCACAAGCTGATCGATGCGGTCGAAGCGGCCGTCACCTTGCCGTGGGCGTTCGGCATCGCGCGCGAGGCGCGCTTGTTCGAAGAACTGGTCCGTTCCGAACCGTCGGCGGCGCTCCGTCACATCTTCTTCGCCGAACGCGAACTGAGCAAGATCCCCGGCCTCACCGCCGCAGAATCGCTCAAGGTCGCAAAGGCCGGCGTCGTCGGTGCCGGTACGATGGGGACCGGCATCGCGATCGCGTTTGCGAGTGCGGGAATTCCAGTCGTCGTGGTGGATTCCAACGACGGCGCGGTCGAGAAGGCCAAGCAGACCGTCTTCGGCATGTTCATGTATCAGGTCCAGAAGGGCAAACTCACGCAAGAGGAAGCCTGGGGCCGAGCGCGATCGATCGTGTTCACGGAAGACTATGCGGAGCTTGCAGATGCCGATGTCGTCGTCGAAGCCGTCTTCGAGAGCATGGATGTGAAGAAAGCGGTCTTCACCAAACTCGACGCCATCGTGAAGCCCGAGGGCATTCTCGCCACCAACACCTCGACGCTCGACATCGACGAGATGGCGGCGTGCACCGAGCGCCCCGACAAGTTCGTCGGCCTGCACTTCTTCGTACCCCCCAACATCATGCCGTTGCTCGAGATCGTACGCGGCAAGGAGACCTCGCCGCAGACCATCGCGACCGCGTTCGCGATCGGCAAGAAACTGCGCAAGACCTCGGTGCTCTCGGCCAATGCGTTCGGCTTCATCGGCAACCGCATGGTGATCGACTACGTCGGCGCCGCCAACGCGATCGCCGAAGAGGGCGTCGCGCCCTGGCGAATCGATGCGGTCATGAAGAAGTTCGGTTTCCCGATGGGTCCGTTCGCGATGAGCGATCTCTCGGGCGTCGATATCGGCTATCACATCGGCAAGGCGCGTCCGGATCTGGTGATGAGCCGCACCCACGTCGTCGAAAAGCTCGTCGAACAGAAACGTCTCGGGCAGAAGACCATGGCGGGCTACTTCACGTACGACAAAGCGGTCGGCAAGGGCCGCGAAGCGATCCGCGATCCGGAGATCGAAGCGCTCTACGCCGAAGAGGCGAAGGCCGCCGGCATAGCGCCGCGCGCGTACACCGACGAAGAGATCCGCGATCGCTTGATCGGCGCGCTCTCGAGCCGCGGCAAAGAACTCGTCGCCGACGGCGTCGCGCTCCGACCCGGCGACATCGACATCGTCTACGTCTACGGCTACGGCTTCCCACCCCACCGCGGCGGCCCGATGTGGTACGCCGAGCATCTCAACACCGCCAAGGAGTTGTCCCATGCGTGAGGCCGTCATCGTCTCGGCCGCCCGCACGCCGATCGGCCGCGCGTTTCGCGGTGCCTTTAACATGACGCCGGGCGCGACGCTCGGCGGGCACGTCGTCCGCAACGCGATCGATCGCGCCGGCGTCGACGCTGCCGAAGTCGACGAGGTCATCCTCGGCTCGGGTCTGCCCGAAGGCGCGACCGGCAACAACATCGGCCGCACCAGCGCGCTCCGCGCCGGATGTCCGGTCGGCGTGGCCGGCTCGACCGTCAGCCGCTTCTGCGCCTCCGGTCTGGATGCGATCGCGGCCGGTGCGAACCGCGTGATCGTCGACGGCTCCGATATCGTCGTCGCCGGCGGCCTCGAGAGCGTCTCGATGGTGCAGAACGAGTTGAACATGAAGCACTACACCGAGGAATGGCTCCTGCGGCACGCGCCGGATGTGTATATGCCGATGCTCTACACCGCCGATAACGTCGCGAAAAAATACAAGGTCTCGCGCGAGTCGCAGGACGAGTACGCGTTTCAGAGCCAGCAGCGCACCGCAGCGGCGCAGGCCGCGGGCCGTTTCGATGCTGAGATCGTGGCGCTCCCGTCGTGGAAGTTCGTGCAGGACAAAGAGACCGGCGTCGTCACCGAAGAGCGCGCGCTGCTCACCAAGGACGAAGGCAATCGCGCCGACACGACCTTGGCAGGTCTGACCGCCCTCAAGGGCGCGGTGGCGGGCGTCGACGATACCACCATCACCGCCGGCAACTCATCCCAGCTCTCCGACGGCGCGGCTGCAGTGCTGTTGATGGATGCGAAGCTCGCGCAGCAGCGCAACCTACAGCCGCTCGGCATCTATCGCGGCTTCGTCGCGCGCGGTTGCGAGCCGGGCGAGATGGGCATCGGTCCGGTCTTCGCCGTGCCGGAGTTGCTTAAGCGCAACGGTTTGAAGATAGACGACATCGGCCTATGGGAGCTGAACGAGGCGTTCGCGGTCCAGACCGTCTACTGTCGCGACACGCTCGGCATTCCGAACGAGATCTACAACGTGGACGGTGGCGCGATCTCGATCGGCCACCCCTACGGCATGAGCGGCGCACGAATGGTGATGCACGCATTGATCGAAGGCAAACGTCGCGGCGTCAAGTACGTCGTCGTCACCATGTGCGTCGGGGGCGGCATGGGAGCCGCCGGCCTCTTCGAAGTCGCCTAGTGCCTATTTCGTCACGATCAGGCGCATATTCGCGAAATCGAACGTGAGCGCGCCGGGTGAGAAGAAGCCGTGCGAGACCACGCCACCGACGGCGAACGGGAACGCGGAGAGCGGCGAGCCTTCGGGCGTATAGATCCCGCCGACGTCGGTGCGGGTGAAGGCGCCGAGCGCGACGCTTTTCGCGACGAATGGCACGGCGGTCACCGGGCCGCCCCCGCCGATGCCTTGCGTGGCATGGGCTTTGTCGAGCGCGATGTGCGCCGCAGTGACGCTCGCGGCGCTCGGCATCACGCCGCCACCCGCGAGTCCGGTATCGACCAGCATCAGCATCGGCACGCCGTTGATCGCACCGCGAGCAAAGATGAAATGGTCACCGACGAACCACATCGGAACGCTGGTAGCGCCTGGTCGCACGACCACGTTCTCGCGGGGTGCGAGGATCAACGCGTGGTGCCCGTAGTCGATCGTCGCGAGAAAGTGCATCAGGAACCCGGTGCCGATGACGCCGTCGATGCTGGTCTTGCCGCCGAACGGCAAGCCGCGCGTCGGGAGCACGCCCGCAGCCTGCTTCGAAACCGCGAGTCCCCCTAGCGCGAACGAATCCACCACGGTGCGCCGCACGGTCGCGCGAAGGCCGCCGGCGAACACGCTGGCGCCGTCGTCGACGACCGTCGCGCCGATCTCCTTTGCGAAATCGGGATCGATGATGATGTCCGGGCCGCCCGTGTCGATCAGGAAGTGCGCGGGCTTTCCGTTTACCTCGACCGCCACATCGGCAATGGATCGCGTTGCAGCAACGGCACGCGTATCGTCCGGCCGGCGAGCGCCGCATCGTAGCGTCCGAACTCCGCCGTTCTCGCAGCGGCGATACCGAGGTAGCGGTGCGCGTCCTTCGCGCTCGCTGGATCGACCGCCGCCGCCGTGAGGTCGCGCGTCGCGGCCGCGAGAGCGTCGCCGTAGAGTTCGAGTCTGCCGAGGCCCAGCAGCGCCGGACCGCTCCGTGGAGATGCGGCGACGGCCTGCGCGTATGCCTCATGCGCGCCGGTAAAATCGCCGGCAGCGAAGGCCGCAGCGGCGCGACCGAGCGGGGTGATCGGGTCGACGCCGAGCAGAGCGACGAAGCAGACGGTAGCGAGCAAAGTCTTCATGCGCTCATCATAATGTGGGGTTGTCGGGGACTTGTCAAGGCTAGTTCCGCAGCGCCTCGCCCGTCGCCAGCATGTGAAGCATGCGTTCGCGGGTCTGGGGCGTGAAGATCAACGATTCGAACCACTCCGTCTCGAGGTCGAGCATCTCGCTCTGCGAAATCGTGCGCGGCGGCCCGCCGCCACCGGTCATAACGGTCGCGATCGCGCGTGCGATCCGACCGTCGTGTGCGCTCGCCTCGCCGCTCGCGACGCGTGCCGAGATCTGCGCGTCCACCGCGCCGAAGCCCGACTCGCCGAGTACCGGTATCGCGGCTCGCTGTTGGGGCGCCACGTAGTCGCTCGCGAGCGCGATCGCGCGCGCTTTCGCGTCTGCGATCAACAACGCCACGTCGCGGGTGACCCGATCGAGCGGACCGAGGAACAGCAGGTCGCGCGCGCTCTTGGCATCGCTGCTGCGCTTCGCGAAGACGATCGTCTCGAATGCGTGACGTAGGGCCAGGTCCGGCCGCTCCGCACCGAAGTGTTCGATCGCGCGCGCGTAGAGCTCGCTCGTGCCGCCGAGGTCCGGGAGTATGCCGACCGCCGCCTCGGGCAGAAACGCGCGCACTTCGGCGTGCGCCTGGATCCGGTCGCAGTACATCGAGAGTTCGAGCGCGCCGCCGACCGTCAGGTTGAACGGCGCGGCGACGATCGGGAACGGACAGGTGCGCACCCCGGTCGTGACGCGCTGAAAGCGCTTCGCCGCTTTGCGGAATGCCGCGCGATCGTCGCCGACCGATTCGAGCAGATCGAGGATCCAGCGCAGGTTCGCTCCGAACGAGAAATTCGAGCCCTGATTGCCGACCACGAGACCGCGATACTTGCCCGGTATAATTTCAAACGCGTGCTCGGCCACCGTGAGCGTATCGCCGTCGAGCGTGTTGCCCTTCGAGTGGAACTCGAGGCACAATATGCCGTCGTCGAGGTCGAGCAACGACGCACCGGCGGTATCGGCCAATACGCGGCGCGAGTCGCGATGAATTTGCGCGAGCGACGGCGAGAGTTCGACCATCCCACACGGTTCCCGGAGGCGCGCACCCATCCTTTTGTAACGGTTCCGTAAAGGAAGCCGCTTTTTTCTTAATCCTACGGCGGGCGTTCCTGCTAGAGTCAGCCCATGAAAAAGACGATTCTCGTCGCGGCATTTGCAGCGGCTGCGCTTCTCCCAGCTACCGGCATGGCCGCCATTGTCGATGCCACCCTGATCCCTGACGGCACCTACCTCGTGAAGGTGGAGAAGATCGTCGATGCGAGCCACATCACCGTGATGATGCACTCCGGCCTCGAGTCGACCCTTGCGTCGACCGGCTCGGCCAACTTCGCCTCGGTCAAGACGGACACCGTGCCGAAGGTCTCGATCATCCGAGGCAGAGTTCCGGTCTTCGCCCTCCAGTAGCTTCCTCGGAAGGTCTGGGTGGCGCGTCGCTTCAATCTCGCTACGACCGAAGACAGGACCGTAGCGAAGAACATATGACGACCCACCGTATCTCGGCCGCGCTGGCCACGTTTGCCCTGCTCGCTGGACTTGCGGTCTCGACTGCCGGCGCCGAGAGGCTTCCGGCCGCGACCGCCTATAACGTCCGCGAGAGCTACCGCCTGCTCTCTACCAGCTACTACAAGCCGGTCGAGGATACGGTGCTGCTGGAGGGAGCGCTGGACGGCCTGGCGATCGCCGCGCACAAGAAGGGCATCAGGCTTGCGTTGCCCGATCTGCATCGCTTGAGTCGCGGCGCGGCGCTCGATGTTCTCGACGATGCGATCGCGTCCGCCGCCGTCAGCCTGCACGTCACGCCGACCGACGCCTCGTACTTCGCGATCGCCGGCATGGCCAAGTCGGTCGGTGACAAGTACACCCAGTTCTTCACGCCGGACGAACTCAAGCAGTTCGACGAGGCGCTCGACCCGGAGAAGATCTCCGGCATCGGCGTGATCGTCGCGCCCGACGTTGCGACCGGATTCATCCAGGCCGCCTACGTGGTGCCGGGCACCCCGGCCGATCGCGCCGGCATCCAGAGCGGCGACGATCTCGTCTCGGTCGATGGGATCAGCACCAAGGGTATGGTCCAGGAGGGCGTCACCAAGATCCTGCGCGGACGGACCGGGACGGTCGCGCGCGTCGGCACGGCGCGCGCCGGCAAGACGCTCGTGCCGCTTTCGATCGTGCGCGCGCAGGTCTCGCCGCCGACCGTGATCTACAGAATGCTGCCCGACAAAGTCGCGTATCTCGCGATCTTCGCATTCGGGCAAGAGACGCCGGATCAGTTCTCCGCGGCGCTCGAACGCGTGCGCAGCCTCGGCGCGCAAGCGCTGGTCGTCGATCTGCGCAACAACGGCGGCGGCTACGTGCGCTCGGCCGTGTTGATCGCGCAGCATTTCATCGCCAACAAACCGTTGCTGACGGTCGAACAACGCGGCCTGGCCGCCCAGACGATCGACGCCGAAGACGAATCGACGGTGACGCTTCCGATGACGGTGCTGGTCAATCAGTACTCGGCCTCGGCTTCGGAGATCGCGGCCGGCGCATTGCAGGACGACGGCGCCGCACTACTGGTCGGCAACAAGACCTTCGGTAAAGGCGTGATGCAAGACGTGACGCGTCTCTCGGACGGGTCCGCGATCAAGATCACGATCGCGCACTACCTGACGCCGGCCAACCGCGACATCAATCTGAAGGGTATCGTGCCGGACGTCGTCGTGGATGAGAACAAAGACGCGCGCTTCGGCGATCCGCTCCACGACGCGCAACTCCGTGCGGCTCTGACAGTATTACAGAGGAAGCTCGCGCTGAAAACCCCCTAGGAGGTCCGGACGATGGATGCTGCCGCTCAATACGCGCTCGCCTACGCGCTCTCCACCAGCGCCGGACTACGCGGTCTGCTGACGCTCGCCGTCGTCTCGGTCGCCGTGCATTTCAACTGGCTTCACGCGCCCGACGCGTTCGTCTGGCTCGGGTCGACCACGGTGACGATCGTGCTGGTCGCGGTTGCGATCGTGGACTTCATCGGCGACAAGATCCCGGTCGTCGATCACGCGTTGCATGCCGTCAACCTGGTCGTCAAACCGGCGGCAGCCGCCATCCTGGTCGGCGGCGCGGTTCACCCGCACTCGGGCGGCGAGCTCGTCGCTCTCATGGTTCTCGGCGCATTGAACGCGCTCGGCGTGGCGGGCGCATCGGCGGCGATCCGCGGGACGTCGACCGTCGCGACGGCCGGCATGGCCAATCCGTTCGTGAGTCTGTTCGAAGACGCGGTCGCCGGCGTCACGATCGTGCTCGGCTTTATCGCGCCAATGGTCGCGGCTGCGGTCGCGCTGGTCCTAACGGTGCTGGTGGTGCGAATGGGTTGGGGGGCCTGGCGTACGGTTCGGCACACCTAGGTTCCGCACGAGACGCACGCGCGTCCCACCTCGCGAGTAGTTCACGGAGTCCATCAACCGGCGCATGATGAAGATACCGAATCCGCGGTTGCGTTCGTCCGGCGCGATGTCGGCGGGGCAGTCGGGCGTATCGAAGCCCACACCACTGTCCTGGATCTCGATCCGAAGTTCGAGATCGTCGAACGAGCACGAGACCGAGAACCCCCCGTTCTTTCGCCCGCGTCCATACTCGGATGCGTTGCTGAGCGCTTCGCCGGCGGCGAGTTCGATATCCGACGTCGCTTCCTCGCCGAACCCGCACAGCCGCGCGAACGCGGCAATGGCGTTACGAGCGAGCGCCACATTGCGTGGCTCGTTGGTGAACGTCGCTCGGTAGGTCGGAATCACCGGCCGCTCGGAAATCTCATAGTTTTGACATACCCCCAAGCCCAATGCATAAACGGGGCAAGCAAGCCGCGTGGAGAAAGAAAGTCGCGTCGGGCGATTAGCTCAGTTGGTAGAGCGCCTGCTTTACATGCAGGATGTCGGCGGTTCGAGCCCGTCATCGCCCACCATATCCTACCGGACTTTACATCTGCGGAGTCGGCGGATCGAGCTTACGGCCCGATCTGGAAGATGAACACCGCGTTCGGATTGTTCTGTCCGTCCAGGGTCACGTTCCCGGTGATCGCCAGCGACACGGGTGCTCGGTAGGTTCCAGGAGCGATAACCAAAGAGAAAGACCCCGACGCACGCGTCGGGGTCTTTCTCGAGTCCGAATCCCGGTCTACTGACCGCCGGGATCCGTGATCAGCGATCCGCCCGCCACCGGGATGGAGTGGGCGCCGTCGGTGGCCAACGCACGACCGTTTTAGATCGAGGCGTTGATGGTGTTGGTGTGTTTATTTATAAATTTGCGGTTGAATGG
>JALYSX010000273.1 GCA_030854585.1 Vulcanimicrobiota bacterium | reverse complement strand
AGCCTCGTCTCGAACCTCAATCCGGGCAGCGCTCTTTGGCTCAACACATTCGCCTCGGATCTCTATCAGCGCGCACTCCGGGCGCGCGAGAGCGATCCGGCGGGCGCAGCGCTCAATCTCGCACGGGCGGCCGGGGTCGCGCGCGCTTCGCGGTTCGCAGCGGATGCGACGAGCGGAGCCCCAGTCGACCAGCCGGCGCTCACCGCACTCTAGAGGGAGTTGCGCTGGGTCAACGCTTTATGAGGAAAATGCCGCTTTGACCCAGCGCATGGATGCGCTGAAGGGTGATTCGACCTAGGTGCGAACGAGAGCTCAATTGCCTTCATCGCTCGCCTGTCGGAGGAATCATGCTGAGGAATCTCTGCTGCGCCTTAGTCGTAGCCTTCGCGCTGTATTGCGCCGCGGGGGGTGTCGTCTACGCCGCGTCGACATCCACAGTCGTCTCCGGCTCAGTCGCCGACGAAACCGGCGCGCCGATCGCTGGCGCGACTGTTACGCTCAAGGGTCCTGGCGCCTATGCGACCGCAACCGATGCGAAAGGCGTGTTCAGCATCGCCGCGGTGACCCCCGGCGTCTACAACGTCATCGTCACCAAGGCCGGCTACAGTAGTGCGGTCGAGCCCGGGATCGCCGTGCTTGCCGACCAGCCGGAGGTGCTGACGGTTCGCATGGAGCGCGCGACGTTCTCGTCGTTGCGCACGATCGCCAGCGTCCGGTCCAATTCCGGCCGTGGATCGATCAACACCGCCGCGGCTTCGGTCAGCGTCGTCGGCTCGCAGGCGTTCGTCGATCAAGGGCAGACCCAGGTGACGCGCGTGCTGAGCCAGGTGCCGGGCGTGCAAATCTCGTTCCCGTCGAACTCGGCCAACGCGGCCGCTCCCGGATCGATCACGGTTCCGAACATCCGCGGCGCGACGTCGTACGAGACGGCCTCGCTGATCGACGGCCACCCGATCTCGGTCGGCCAATACGGCGACAACGTCACGACCTTCCTCAACAGCAACATGTTCGGTAGCGTCGAAATCGTCAAAGGCCCTGGCGCCGACTCTCCGGTCGTGAACAACGCGATCGGCGGCACCACGAACTTCCGAACGAAGGACCCGACCCTCACGCCGCAGGCCGAGCTCTCGTTCGGCTTCGACAGCCACGGGGGCACGCTCTCGAACTTCAGCTACTCCGACACGGTCGGGAAGCTCGGATTCATCGCCGACTTCGCGACCTTGAACGACACGTCCGCGCTCAATAACAAATCGGTGTATTTCGACCCATCGTTCGGCTCATACAACGGCAACACGCTCTCCGGGAACGCGACGTACTCCAACGTCGGCAACACCTCGAGTAACATCCAGACCGGCTACTCGTTGTTGGCTTGCTGCTGGCAACTCGCCGGCTATCTCGATCAGGCGGCCGAACTGCTGAAGTTCCGCTATAAGTTCTCGCCGTCGACGACGGCTACCGTCAGCTATCTAGGCGGGCAGTCCTATAGCGACCAGAACGGCAACACCTCGGCCTTCACGAACGCGACGTTCGCGCCCGGCGATCCGACCTACAACGGTTCGCTCCAACCCGGTCCGATTCAGGTCGCCAACATCTTTCCGGGATCGTTTGCTGGCGAGATCAACAACGAGCCGATCTTCCAGGCCGAAGTGAACACGACCATGGGCAAAGATACCTTGCTCGCGCGCTACTACCACGCGTCGATCTCGCGCTTCCAGTTCCAGGGCAGCAATCCGAACGATCCGGATTACAACACGCTCAAGCTCTTCGGCGTCTCCGGCGGCGACCCGCCGATCAACGGGACGACGGCCAGCGTCGGATTCAGCAACTACTACCAGGAGCCGGAGATCGACCGGCTCTCGGGCGGCACGTTCGAATACCAGCACCCGTTCGGAACGAACGATCTGCTCACGTTCTCGGCCGATCGTACGATCGCGCAGACGACCGACTACGCCGTGTTCGGTGGCCCGTTCTATTCGCACAACCTTCCGCCGGGAACGACCCAGACGCAGACGACCTACCTGTTGCGCGGACACTTCTACATCGGCGAGAAGCTCGAAGCGACCCTCAGCAACTATCTGAACACGTATAGCAGCACGTATCCGATCGGCTGTCCGGCCGGCGGTTGCGACACCTACGACGCGGCCGTCAAGGGCACCGGCGTGATCTTCCAGACGTCCACCAACGCGCACTACGATCCGCGTCTCGGTCTCGTCTATCGTCCCAACGGACAGTCGTCGATCCGGCTCGCGCTCGGCAGTTCGATTGCACCGCCGTTCTTGGGCCTGCTCAACCAGATCGCCTCGAGCCCGGCCTACGATTCGACCAATCAGGTCGCGATCGAACAGCAGAGCAACGGCAACCTGCGCCCGGAGACGGGCTTCGGGTTCGATCTGGGCGGCGACGTACGGCTCAAGGACCAGACGACCGTCATCTCCGGCGATCTGTATCGCACGAATCTCTTCAACCGGTTCTTCGGGCAGACGGTCGCGACCGGCCTGACGTGCGCACAGGTCACCTGCACCACCACTGGTCCCCCGATCCCGCCGTCGACGCCGGTCGTCAACCAGACGAACGTGAATATCAGCAACGCCCGTTTCGAGGGCGTCGAACTCTCGATCAAGCACGAACCGGCGGTCGGCTTCGGATTCGACCTCTCCGGTGCGCTGCAACGCGGCTACTACTACAATCTGCCGCAGTACTTCTACTGTTCGCTCCCCGGACCGGGCTGTACGATGGATCAGAACCTCAACGTCATCGCGGGACAGAACACTAATGGCGTCGGCGTCGGAATCGGCGGACAATCGTACAACGGCAACATGCGCATTCCGTACTCGCAGGCAAACGCGGAGTTCTCGTACCGATTCGCGAACGGCGCATACGCGTCGTTCGGCGACACGTACTACGGCAACAATAACTCGCTCAACCGCCCGGCGTTCGGGATAGCCTACGCCAGCGTGCGCTATCCGGTGAGCAAGACGCTCTCGTTGCAACTCTCGGGCGATAACCTGTTCGGTGCGTATCCGGGAATCTTGCCGGTCACCGGCGATGGACGCGCGATCTCGCTTGCGAACGGCCTGACCGCAGCGACGACGGGCAACGTGCTCGGCCCGGCGACGTTCCGCCTGGTCCTCAGCGCGAAGCTGCCCTAGGAATGGAAAAGGCCCCGCGCGAGCGGGGCCTTTCTCGTATCGGCGCCGGCGAGGGTCAGTGCTTCGCCCAGGCGATGCACCAGCCGTTCGGGCTGATCTTTCCGGTCACGATCGAACATCCCGACGGCTTTTTGAAGAACCGGCATCCGGAACACTTCTGCCCGTGCGTGCCGGGCGTCCCTTGGTATTTGAACTGTTTCTTGTTGTCGGCCGCATCCGCGATCGACGTCGCGGTCAGCGCGAAGACGCCCGCGAGCGCAGGCAGCACGACGAGTTGCTTGAGCGCTTCGAGACGGGTCGGTTTGGAAGAAGAATCCATGAGAGCACCTCCGATGCGAGGCGCTTCGTTAGGTCGCCTCCGGGGGCCTTGCTCCGAGTTCGCGTAGCTCGCCGAGGATGCGTTCTTGTCCGGCCGCGATGCGTTCGAGCACGGCTCGCTGATCGCTACCGGCGTGCAGCAACAGCAGCGCTTCGCCGGCGCCGCGTGCGACCGCTTGAAGCGCGGCGATCTCGTCGGGCGCAAAAGCATCGCCGTCAATTTTCGCGCCGCAGGCGAGTGCGCCGAAGAAGGTCGCGCCCGCGAACATGGGCAGTGCCAAAACGCCGTCGAAGGCGCTCGCGAGTTCTTGCGGATCGACCGGCGTGCGGCGCGCGCGGAGCGCGATCATCGCGGGATCGTCGCTCTCCGGGCCTCCGTCCATCACGAGCGACGCACCGCTCGCGCTCGTATGTGCGGTGACGATGGCGACTGTGCGCGCGACCAGGACCTCACGGTTGGTGACGAACGGCGCCTCCTCCGCGAACGTCCGCAGGGCGGCTAGATCCGCATTTCGTTTGCGGAAGAGCACCTTGTCGATGAGGTGATCGACGCGATGGTGGATGAAGCGCATCGAGATGCCGAGCGCAAGTGCGAAGCCGAGGCTCAGGATCAGGTCGGTCTCGTGCCCGACGGGCGCGAACGATTCGGCCAGCACCCACTCGAAGGTGACGAAGAGCACCAGCACGATCGCCGAGACGATCGTGAA
>JALYSX010000067.1 GCA_030854585.1 Vulcanimicrobiota bacterium | reverse complement strand
GCGTCATGCGCCAGATCAAGGGCGCCGACCGCGTCTTCGATCGGACGAAGATCGCCCTGGTCGAAGATCACTTCGTCCCCGCCAAGGATCCGCAGTCGGCCAAGATCGCGAAGATGATGAAAGACTTCGCGATCGATCAGGATATCGAACATTTCTTCGACGTCGGCCGCGGCGGAATCGAGCACGTCGTTCTCCCTGAAGAAGGGTTGATCGCGCCGGGCGAACTGATCGTCGGCGGCGATTCCCATACGTGTACCTACGGCGCGCTCGGCGCGTTCGCCACCGGCATGGGCTCGACCGATATCGCGGCGGCCTTCGTGCTCGGCGAAGTCTGGCTCAAAGTGCCTTCGACGATCAAGATCGTTTACGACGGGACGCCCGGAACGCACGTCTACGCAAAAGATATCATGCTCAAGACGGTCGGCACGCTCGGCATCGACGGCGCGACCTATCGCGCGATCGAGTATCACGGCTCGACGGTCGATGCGATGTCGATCACCGGCCGCATCACGATGGCCAATATGGCGATTGAAGCGGGCGCCAAGAACGGCATCTTCCATGCGGACGAGAAGGCGATCGCCTTCGTGAAGGAGCGGACGGACCGCCCCTTCGTTGTCGAGGGCGCCGATCCCGATGCGATCTACGAACGTATCGTGCGCATCGATGTCGGCTCGCTCGAGCCGCAGATCGCGTGCCCGCATACGCCCGACAACGTGCACGGCGTCTCCGACGTCACTCGCGACGACATCATGCTCGATCAGGTCTTCATCGGTTCGTGCACCAACGGCTACATCGAAGACCTACGCGAGGTCGCCAAGATCCTCGATGGTAAGAGGATCGCATCGCGCCTGCGCGTGATCGTCAATCCGGGCTCGCAAAAAGTCTGGATGAAGGCGGCCGAAGAAGGCATCCTCACGAAGCTCGCGGCCGCAGGTTGCGTCGTCAACACGCCCGGCTGTGGCGCCTGTTTCGGCGGTCACATGGGCACGCTCGGGGACGGCGAACGCTGCCTCTCGACGACCAATCGCAACTACGTCGGCCGGATGGGCTCGCCCACGGCCGAGGTCTACCTGGCCTCGCCCGCGACCTGCGCGGCCTCTGCCCTCACGGGCAAGATCACCGATCCCCGCATCCTAGCATTGGCACACGCATAATGGCCTCATCGCTTCGCGGACGCGCGCACACCTACGGCAAGAACGTCGATACCGACGTGATCATCCCCGGCAAGTACTGCAACATCGTCGATCCGGTCGAGCTCGGCAAGCACGCGCTCGAAGGTATCGATCCGGAGTACACCGCGCGCATGAAGGCCGGCGACATCATCGTCGCCGATTCGAACTTCGGGTGTGGTTCCAGCCGCGAGGTCGCGCCGATCGCGATCAAGGGTTCCGGCACGTCGGCGGTGATCGCGAAATCGTTCGCGCGGATCTTCTATCGGAACGCGCTCAACATCGGTCTGCCGATCTTCGAATCGGCCGAAGCGGTCGATGGGATCGCGGCCGGTGATGAGATCGAAGTCGAGCCGCACACCGGCATCGTACGCAACCTGACCAAGGGCACGCAGTTCCAGGCCGCCGCGTTCCCGCCGTTCATGCAAGCCCTCATCGACGCCGGCGGCCTACAGCCCTACGTCGAGCGCCGCCTGCAAGAGATGGCTTCCGCGAAGAGCTAGCGAGGCGGGCGGCCACCGCCACCGGTCGGGCCGCCGCCTATGCCGCCCGGTGCCGGGTTTATGTTGTCGAAGAAGCTCTCTTTCGGACGATAGGCCGCCGTGAACGGGGTCGTCTCTTTCGGCGTCGTCATCAGGCCGAGCATATCGGTCGTGCCGTCGAGTTGCGCGACGAACGTCGCGCTGGTCCCGTCCCCGAACGTCACCACGATGCGAATCGTCTTGCCGTCGAGCGATCCGGCCAGCGGAGACTTCTTCTTATCCGTATTGAGATAGAAGCCGGTGACCGCATTCTGATCCTGTACGAGTTGGAAGTGATCGTACTCGGTGAGCGCTCCGCGCTGGATCTGCACTTCCCACACGCCCTCGATGCCCTTGCGGAAGCCCTTCGGCGGCTCGGGCGTCTTGCCCGGATGCGGCGAGCTCACCGGCGTCAGGGTCGGGAGGGCGAACGGTGCGGGACTCGCCGTGCCGACCGGGGCCGGAGCCGTTGTCGAAGCCGGGAGCGGCGGCGGGGTCGGAGGAGCGGTGGCAGCCGCTGCGGGCGATCCGAGCATCGGGCTCATCACGGAAAAAGCCAGGGCGGTCGACGCGGCGGCGCCGGCGAGGAATAGCAATCGGTACTTCACGGCCCCTGCCTTGGAGTTTGAGTGGGTTCTGTCCTTCGTGGCTCATTCGGAAGAGGGTAAACTCGCCGCCGGAGGCCGAGCCCGGGGACGCCGGCCAGCGCCTCGATCGAGGCCACGTCACGGGCCAGGGCCAGCCCGAGCGGCGCGTGCTGCGGACAGCCGAAATCAGGCGAGGACCATCCGTGGTAGTGCGCGACCGTCGCGCTTCCGAAGGACGCGGACTTCATGCATGTCTGGACGTTCGAAAGCTTGGCCGCGCGTGCGGTCCTCACATCATGCAAGAAGCGCTCGGCCAGGTCGGCGGGCGTCCGGAATTCGCGCGCCGCGGCGCCGGCGACGGCGATCGTGCCGATCGCGTTTGAGCGTAGCGCGATCGTCCAGCCGGTCGCGTTGGTCGATCCGGTGTTGGTCAGGGTGGCACCGTCGAGAATCGTGGCGGCCAGGGCCGTGGTTGCTACGGCGGCGGTTGCGAGCGCGAATCCCGCGAGAATGAGTCGTTGCATCATCTCGAGTAACGCGGAAGCGCCGCCAGAAGTTCGGCAAAACCCCGTCTCGTTAGGCTGCCACTTTTCTCGCAACCTGCCCCTCTTGCCAGGCCTGGTATAATCGTAGGGCTGTGAAAGACAAGATCCACCCCACCTGGTACCCCGAAGCCGCCGTCCATTGTGCCTGCGGTAGCGCCTTTACGACCGGCTCGACCATGAAAACGATCTCGGTCGAGATCTGCTCGGCTTGCCATCCGCTCTTCACCGGTCAGCAGAAGCTGATCGACACCGCCGGCCGCGTTGACAAGTTCAACCAGCGTGCCATCCTGGCGAAGCAGAAGCAAGAAGAAGCCGCCGCTCGCAAGGCCGCGAAAGAGTC
>JALYSX010000065.1 GCA_030854585.1 Vulcanimicrobiota bacterium | reverse complement strand
ATGCAAGCGTTCATTGCGGGCGAGATCGACGTCCTGGTCGCGACCACGATCATCGAGAACGGACTGGACATCCCTAACGTCAACACCATGATCGTGCACGACGCGGACAAGTTCGGGCTCGCGCAGCTCTACCAACTGCGCGGACGCGTCGGGCGCTCCAACCATCAGGCCTACTGCTATCTGCTCTATGCGGCGCACAAGGCGCTCAGCGAAGATGCGAAGGCGCGCCTCGAGGCGATTCGCGAGTTCACACATCTTGGATCGGGCCTTCAGATCGCGATGCGCGACATGGAGATCCGAGGTGCGGGCAATCTTCTGGGCGCGGCCCAGTCCGGGTTCATTGCCTCGGTCGGCTTCGACACATACTGTCAATTGCTCGCCGAAGCGATCGCCGAACGAAAAGGCATGGGCATGTCGCTCGAAGAGAAGCGCGAAGCCGTCATCGACGTCAAGATCGACGCATTCATCCCGAACGACTACATCCCGCAGGTCTCGCAGAAGATCGCCGTCTACCAACAACTCGCAAAGGCGCGCTTGCAAGACGAAGTCGAGAAGATCGCGGACGGCGTCCGCGACCGGTTCGGTGCGTTCCCGCGACCGCTCCACAACCTGGTCGAGCTGGCGAAGTTGCGCGCGATCGCGCTGCACAAGAATGTGACCAGGGTCATCGTCGACGAGAAGCGGCTCACGCTCGGCGTTGGCGCGTCGTTCGAACTCGATCCGACCGCCATCCCGCGCTTCCAGTCGTTGACCAAGAACCGTTTCCGTTTCGCCGAGGGCAAGATCTTGGTGGACCTGCCGCCGCTGCAAGCAGGCGAGCGTCCCGAAACGGGCTGGATGCCGCTCTTGCGCGATCTGCTCGAAGCGATGTAAGCGAAGGGCGCGCGGACGTTCGACGCTAACCTCTCCGGTGCACACATGCATTGGAGATACGAGTCGCGCGACGCGCACGGTGCCTACGACGTCCGCAGCGAGCTGATCGCGCATCTTCAGGCGCGCGCGACCGACGATTCCGACATCGATGCGGCCGCCCTCGTCTTCGGCGAGCTGGTCGCAAACGTGGTCCGCCACGCCCCGGGCCCCATCTCCATCGCCTTGGAATGGGACGTCGGCATCGCCGTGCTGCGAGTCCGCGACAGCGGGCCCGGTTTCGATTGGCGCGCAGTCGAGACGCCCGAACCGCTGGCCGAGAGCGGCCGCGGCCTGTTCATCGTCCGCGCCCTGGCCAGGCACGTCCAGGTGCGCCGATGCGAACCGGGTACGGAAGCGGTCGTCTGGTTGCCCGTCCAGCACCGGAGCGCCTGAAAGGACCGTCAGGGCCCGCTACCTAACCTAGCCGGTCGCGGCGTCGATTTTTCGACCCGCATTTCCTTAGCTATCACTCCTTATTTTTCGTGGAGCGGACATGCCGAAACTTCACCGCGTAATCGCGGCCATCACCACCCTCGCCCTGGGCGCCTCGCTGGTCGCGTGTTCCGGCGGCGGCACGATCGCCACCGTCAACGGACAGGCGATCTCGAAGAGCGACTTCGACGCCAAACTCGAAGGCGGACAAGCCGCGAAGAGCACGCTGCAACAGATGGTGCAGGAAGCGCTCCTCGACCAGTACGCCAAGACGAACAACATCTCGGTCAGCGACGCGGAGATCGCGGCGAAAGAGACCGAGATCAAGGCCAACTTCCCGAACGGTTCGTGGGCCGATATGCTGAAATCGCGCGGTCTCACCGAAGCCGACGTCTCGAACCTGCTGCGTCAGCAGATCCTGGTCGACAAAGCCGTCGGCAAGGACATCAAGATCGACGACGCACAGATCAAAGCATACTTCGACAAGAACCACGCAGCGTTCGACAAACCGGACCAGGCCCGCGCCCGCCACATCTTGGTTCCCGACATGGCGACCGCGCAGAAGGTCGAAGCCGCGCTCAAGGGCGGCGCCAAGTTCGAAGACTTAGCGAAGCAGTACTCGACGGATCCCGGCAGCAAGGATAAGGGCGGCGAACTCGGATTCTTCCGCCGCGGCCAGATGGTCAAGCCGTTCGAAGCGGTCGCGTTCACCGCGCCGATCAACGCAATCAGCGCACCGGTGAAATCGCCGTTCGGCTACCACATCATCCAGGTCGAAGAGAGACAGACCGGCGAAAAGGCGACGCTCGCAAGCGCCCACGACAAAATCGTCGACTTGCTGCGCGCGCAACAAGAGCAGCCGCAGATCCAGCCGTTCATGACGAGTCTCGTGACCAAGGCGAACATCGTCATCAGCGATCCGCGCTTCGACGGCCTGTTCCCGTCGCCGCCACCGGCCGCCGCACCGGCAGTCACGACCGCCGCCACCCCGGCACCGGCCTCGCCCTAGTCCATCGAGGTGACACTGGAGAAAGGCTCCGGCAGAGATGCTGGGCCTTTCTTCTTGCCATATCATCCTGAGGAGCGCAGTATGCGCGTCTCGAAAGGATGCGGCAATGGTGCGGATCGTGGGACTCGGACCCGGTGACCCCGGCTTGTTGACGCTCGGTAGTCTGGACGCGCTGCGCGCGGTCGAACGCGTGCTGCTCGTCGCAGTTCCCTCGGACCTCGCGACCTTTCTGGATTCGCAAGGCGTTACTGCCGAGCGGATCGGCGGCGATCGTGCCGCCCTGATCGTGCGCGGCGCCGCGGACGAGGTAGCGGAGTTCGCGCGCGAACTCGACGAGCGCGCGACCGCGATCGGCGTACTCGGCAACCCGCTCTCGGACTTTCCCGGGCTCCCGCTCTTGCTGCGCGCGCTCGAAGCGCGCGGCGCTAAGGCCGAACTCGTGCCCGGCGTCCCACATGCGACCCTCTCGGCCGCGATGAACCTTCCGCTCGTGCCGTTACCGCCGGGTTCGAGCCATCACTCCTTCGACGATCTGGTCGAGATCATGGCGCGCCTGCGCTCGGGCTGTCCGTGGGATCGCGAACAGACGCACCGTTCGCTCGTGCCTTACCTGATCGAAGAGACGTACGAAGTGGTCGAAGCGATCGAGCAGAACGATGCGGCCGCACTCTGCGACGAACTGGGCGACCTGCTCTTGCAGATCGTCTTCCATTCGCAGATCGGCACGGAGACCGGTGCGTTCACCGTCGCCGACGTGATCGACGCGCTCTCGAACAAGATGATCCGCCGGCACCCGCACGTCTTCGCGGATGCCGTGATCGCGGACGTCGATGCGCAGTGGAAGAGTTGGGAGCAGCTCAAAGCCACCGAAAAGACCGTCCAGAAACGCGCCTCGCGCCTGGACGGCATCCCGAAGCATATGGGCGCCTTGCAGCGCGGCCAGCGGATGCAAGAGAAGGCCGCCCGGGTCGGCTTCGATTGGCCCAACATCGGCGGTGTGCTCGACAAGCTCCACGAGGAGCTGACCGAACTCGCCGAGGCGCGCCGCGAGAAGCAGGGCGATGTGCACGTGCGCGAGGAGCTGGGCGACGTCTTCTTCACCTTGGTGAATCTCTCGCGCGCGCTCGGCATCGACGCGGAAGGCGCCGTCCGCGAAGCGAATGAGAAGTTCCACCGGCGCTTCGCGTTCATGGAACGACGTGCCGCCGAGACCGGCAAGACCCTGAACGACCTCACGCTCGACGAACTCGAGGATTTGTGGCAACAAGCGAAGACGAACGCAGCGTAGTTCTCCGCCTACGCATGAGCGCGCACGACGCGCACTACGGCGGCAGCCTGGTCGACGGCGCACGCATGCTCGCGCTCTTCGGCGACGTCGCGACCGAATTGTTGATCCGGATGGACGGCGACGAGGGGCTCTTCGTCGCGTATGACTCCGTCGAGTTCCTGGCGCCAGTCTACGCGGGCGACTACATCGAAACCGAGGGCCGCATCACCAAAGTCGGCAACACCTCACGCGCGATGGCCTTCGAAGCCCGCAAGGTGATCGCCGCGCGCACCGACATCAACGAGAGCGCCGCCGACGTCTGTGATCCACCGATCGTCGTCTGCCGCGCGACCGGCACGTGCGTCACTCCGAAGGCAAAGAAGCGGGTGTAGCGCCCTCCGCGAGTGCCGCGCCTTCCGCAGCTGCGGGGATCGGCTCGGGCGCGGTCAACGGGGCGATCAGGCGGGCGTGGATGCGCGGTTTCCAGTAGCGTTCGTAGTAGTGGAACTGCAACAACAGTACCACGGCGAACGAAATCGGGTAGCCCATCCAGATGCCGCTCAAGTGATAGTGCTGCATCAGGAACCAGGCCGACGGAACTTCGACGCAAAGGATCGCGAAGATGCCGTTCAGGGTCGGCCACAGCACCGTTCCGCTGCCGCGCATCACGCCGCTCAGGACCGCCGAGTTGCCGAAGAGCAGATACGACCAGAGCGTGATCATCAGCAGGCCGTGTGCGATCACGACCGTCGCCGGATCGGTGATGAACCATCCGAGGATCTGCGTGGCGAACAGATAGCAGAGCCCGATCACGAAACCGGCGACCGCATAGTTGAGCGCGACGCCCGAGCGCACGACCGAGTTCAGCAGATCCTCGCGCTTGGCGCCGATACATTGCGCGCCGAAGATCGAGGCGCCGATGCCGACCGACATCGCCGGGAACTGCACGTAGCCCACGATCTGGTTGACCGCGCCGTACGCGGCCGCCGCACTAGCGCCGTATCGGTTGACGAACGAGACGAGGACGGCCTCGGCCAAGCCGACCGTCATGATCTGAATGCTGGTGGGAACGCCGATGCGAACGACCTGCCAGAGCAGCTGCGTGTCGACCAGCATGTCGCGCGCCATCTCGGAGTCGAACTTGAGCGGGTGATTCTTGAAGCGCAGATAGAAGATCAGCGCGAGGAACGCGATCGCCTGCGCCAGCATACCGCCGAGCGCCGCGCCCGCAATGCCGAGCGCGGGTACGCCGAACCAGCCGAGAATCCCGATCGGTACGAGCGCGAGCGCGAGCACCGTGGAGAAGATGAGGAAGTAGAACGGCGTCTGCGCGTCGGCCGTGCCGCGCAGCGAGGTCGTGTAGGCGAGATACGGAAAGAAGACCGGGCACGCGAGGAAGATGATGCGCGCGTAGGTATCGGCTTGCGCGACGAGCGAGGCCGGCGTCGCGAAGATGTGCAGCATCCCGGCGGTACCGAAATACCCGACCAGGGCGATCAGGACGCCGAGCCCGAGCGATGCGCCAAGCGTCGTGCCGGCGACCTTCTTCACCCGATGCATATCGCCGGCGCCGTACGCCTGTCCGATCAGTACCGAACTGCCACTCGCCAGACCGAACGGAAGCGCGATCAGCAAGATGAAGATCGGCGCGATGATCGACATCGCCCCAAGGGCCCCGACCCCGATCAGCCGGCCGACGTAGATCGTCGAAGCCAACTGCGAACCCGACTGCAGCACGTTCGTGAGCAGCATCGGGACGAGAAACGCCAGCATCTTCTGCCACATCGGGCGGCTCTCGTCGAAAATATTCACGCCCGGACCGCGGGCCGCCCGCACTTGCGCCATGCGCCCCGGTTTCCGCGCCTGCTATACTGAACCCCATGCGGTTGGATAAGTTCATGAAGGTGGCGCGGCTCTCGAAGCGGCGCAGCGAAGCGCACGAGGCGCTCGAGCACGGGCGCATCACCAAGGACGGGAAGCCGCTCAAGCCCGCCTATGCGGTCAAGCCGGGCGACGTGCTCGCGATCGCATACGCCACCACGCTCGTCACCGTGAAGGTTCTCGAGGTTCCGCTGCGCGTGACCCCTAGCGTCAAGGCGGCCGAGCTCTACGAAGTGCTCGACCGCCGCAAAGACGAACCGAGCGACTGGATCTAGCACCGGGATGCCGTCGTCCCTATCCGCCGATACGAAGGATGCGCTCGCCCGCGACAAGCCCGAGGCCGAGCACTGCCGGACCGCGCTCCTGGACGGGCTCCTGATCTACGGCGCGACCGCCGGCGAGCGCTTCGTCACGCAGCGCAACGCGATCGCGCGGCTCGCCCGCGCGCTGATCAAAGAGCGGACCGGCAAGACGCCGACGATGCTCCACGGCGCCTCGTCGTTCACGATCGAGCTCCCCGGCGTCGCTCTGCCGACGCGCAAGCCGACCCAGAAGTGCGACCGCATCGTGGAAGCGCGCGCCGCCTTTCTCGCCGCCGGCTCGCTAGTAGCGGGCGTCCGCGGCTACCACCTCGAGTTCGTCACGATCGATCGTGCGCACGCAGACCGGCTCGGCCTGATGCTGCGCACGCTCGGCCGCGTGCCCAAAGAGATGCTGCGCAAGGGTCGGATCGTGCTCTACTACAAGGACTTCGACGCTATCGAGGACGTTCTCGGGGGGATCGGTGCGTTCTGCGCGGTGCTCCATCTCGAGGACGTACGGGCGCTTCGCGAGACCAAGAACCGCATCCATCGTCTGGTCAATACGGAAGCTGCGAACCTGGAGCGGGCCGCCGAGGCGGCCGCGGCCCAGCGCGAGACGATTGCGTTCTTGGAGAGCGCCTATGGCCTGGCCAACCTGAGCTCCCCCCTGCGGGAAATCGCCGAGCTTCGGCTCGCCCATCCCGAGGAGACCCTGACCGAACTCGGGCGACGCTGCAATCCGCCGATCGGCAAGCCGACCACCAACAGCCGGCTCGCCGGCTTGGCCGCGCTCGTGCGGCGGCTCAAGGAACCGCACCGTAAGTCCCGGTAAACCCCGCTCATGCGTATCGGGATCAACGGCTTCGGCCGAATCGGAAGAAATTTTGCCAAGACGCTCATCGAACGCCACCCGTCGATCGAGATCGCCGCGGTGAACGACCTGACCAGTGCCGCCGAGTGTGCGCACCTCTTCAAGTACGATTCGAACTACGGTCCGTACAAGGGCGAGGTGAGCGCCGACGGCGACTCCATCCGCATCGACGGCCGCACGATCAAGGTGCTCGCCGAGCGCGATCCCGCGAGACTTCCGTGGAAGAGTTTGGGCGTCGACGTCGTGATCGAATCGACCGGCCTGTTCACGGACGCTGCGAAAGCCCGCGCTCACATCGACGGCGGCGGCGTGCGCAAAGTGCTGATCTCGGCGCCGGCCAAGGGCGAGGACATCACGGTCGTGCTCGGCGTCAACGACGGCGACTACGATCCGGCCAAGCATCACGTGATCTCGAACGCGTCGTGCACGACCAACTGTCTCGCGACGGCGGTCAAGCCGATCGTCGAGCATCTCGGCTGGGTCAAGGGCTTCATGTGTACGGTCCACTCGTACACCAACGATCAGAACATCCTCGACGCGCCGCACAAGGATCTACGTCGCGCGCGCAACGCCGCGACCAACATCATCCCTACCTCGACCGGTGCGGCCAAGGCGCTCTACCTGACGATTCCGGAGATCGAGGGTACGTTCGACGGTTTTGCGTTACGCGTGCCGACGCCGACCGTCTCGATGATCTACCTGGTCGCGCAAGTGAAGAAAGAGACGACCAAGAGCGAGCTGAACGCGATCTTGCGCGACTCCGCCGCCGGTCCGCTGAAACGGTACGTGCAGTACACCGAGGAAGAACTCGTCTCGAGCGATTTCAAGCAGTCCCAGTTCTCGGCGATCATCGACGGGAAACTCACCAACGCGAACGGCGACCTGATCCAGATCGCGGCGTGGTACGACAACGAGTGGGGCTATTCGTGCCGCTTGGCCGACCTCACCGCTAAAGTACTCGGCTCGCTCCCGGCAGCCTAGCACACCGATGCTCGCGGTGATGGCTGCTGCCGCGGCGACGTTCTTCACGTCGGTCGATCAGTACAAGATCGTCGGCTACTCGTCACCGCGCATCTCCCCGGACGGTACGCGCCTGCTCTTCACACGGGCGCACGTCAATCTCGAGACCGATCATCGCGACGCCGAACTGGTCGTGATGGACATCGCCTCGCGCGGCGAGCGCGTGCTCACGGTCGGACGCACCTCCGTCTCCAGTCCATCCTGGTCGCCGAGCGGCGCCGCGATCGCGTTCGTCTCGCCGGATGCCGGCAAGCGCAGTGAAGTCTTCGTGCTTCCGGTCGGCGGCGGCGAAGCGACCCAAGCGACGACGGCCAAAGAGGGCGTCAACGACTACGCCTGGCGCCCCGATAGCGAAGCGATCGCCTACGTCAGCGACGATCCGGCCCCGGAGCGGACGGGCGTCGCGAAATTTCAGGACTCGTATCAGGTCACGACCAATGCCTATCTCGACGTAGGTCCGTTTTTGCCGTCGCATCTCTGGCTCGCTTCGCAGCGTCGCGAGAACGGCCGCGCATCGTGGACGTCGCATCGCCTGACGAGCGGGATGTGGAGCGTGGGCTCGGCCTCCATCTCGTGGTCTCCGGATGGTTCGACGCTCGCCTACATCCGCGTGCCCGGACCGATCATCGCCGACGGGGACGACTCGACCGTACAACTCCTCGATCTCGCGAGCGGCCGTAGCCGACCGTTGACGACGCGCGCATCGCTCGAATGGCAGCCGCAGTACGCTCCGCGCGGTCGCGCGATCGCCTACACCTATGCGCGCGCCGGCGACCCGAACAACGCGGGCGAACTCTTCGTGAGCGATGGCAACGGCGCCGGGCGCGACGTCTCGCGCGTACTCGACCGCAACGCCGTCAACTACGCCTGGTATCCGAACGGCCAGGGTTTCGTGTTGGAGGGCGACGACGGCACCCACAAGGCGCTCTGGCGCGTGCCGCTCGACGGCGCCGCGAAGAGGTTCGATCTCGGCGAGATGGATGTCTTCGGAGATTTCAACGGTAGCGTTGCCGCCGACGGAGCGATCGCCTTCATAGGTGCGACGCCGTCGCGTCCCGGTGAGATCTACTACCTCTCTGCGGGAGCGACGAGGCCCGTTCGCTTGACGAACGCGAACGCGTGGGTCGATGGTCTGAGCCTCGGTCGGGTCGCCACGCTCGAGTGGAAGAACGGTGCCTTCAGCGAGGACGGCGTGGTGACGTATCCGCCGAGTTACGATGCGAGCAAGAAGTATCCGCTCGTCCTGACGATTCACGGCGGCCCGACGAGCGCGACCACGACCTCGTTCGACACGTTCGCGCAGCTCGCCGCGGCGCACGGCTACATCGTCTTGCAGCCGAACTACCGCGGCAGCGACAATCTCGG
>JALYSX010000056.1 GCA_030854585.1 Vulcanimicrobiota bacterium | reverse complement strand
CTGCACGACGGCGTATGGCGTGATGCCGGTCACCGGGTGGCGCAAGCCGACCGGCTTGAGCGGACCGAAGCGGAGCGTCTCTTCGCCCCGATCGGCCATCTCTTCGATCGGCAAACAGCCTTCGAAGTACTTGGTCTTGGCGTCTTCTTCAAAACCCTTGGGCTGATGGCGCGGCAGGGTGCGCAGGTCGTGGATCAACCGCGCGTACTGTTCGCGGTCGAGCGGCACGTTGATGTAGTCGTCGCCGTCGCCTTTCTCGTAGCGCGACTTGCGGTACATCTGGGTCTCGTCGAGCGAGTCGGCCGCCACGATCGGCGAGGCGGCATCGAAATAGTGCATCCGCTCGCCGACCAGTGCGTCGATGCTCGCCAGCATCTCTTCGCTCGGCAACGGACCGCACGCGACCACGACCGGACGATCGAGCGGAATCGCATCGACCGCCTCGCGGTGCAGGCTGATCAGCGGCTGCGAGGCGATACGGTTCTCGACTGCCTGCGCGAAGAGCACGCGGTCGACCGCGAGCGCGCCGCCCGCCGGCACCGCCGCTTCGCGCGCCGAGACGATGATGACCGAATCGAGCCGAGCGAGCTCTTCTTTCAACAGCCCGACCGCGTTCTCGATCGCGGCGCCGCGCAGCGAGTTGCTACAGACCAATTCCGCAAGATTGCTCGTCTGGTGCGCGGGTCCGCTCCGAGTCGGGCGCATCTCGTACAGATCCACGGCAACGCCGCGTTTCGCCGCCTGCCATGCCGCCTCGCACCCGGCAAGGCCGCCGCCGATAACCGTGAGCCGCTGCACGCTAGACCTCGGCCGGTTCTTGCTCCGACTCCTGTTTTGCGCCGAGCGCGGAGACGTCGTGCTCCTTGTTCGCAGCGCACTCGAGCAGCACGTTGCCGCCACGACGGGCCTTGGCGGTCACGTACGATCCGCAGACCGGACACGGCTCGGCGATCACGCGATCCCACGAGACGAAGTCGCAGTTCGGGTAGTTCGCACAGCCGAAGAACGTGCGGCCCTTCTTGGAGCGGCGTTCGACGATCGAGCCGCCGTCCTTGGGGCACTTGGCGCCGGTATCTTTGAGGATCGGCTTGGTCGTCTTGCACTCCGGATAGCCCGTGCACGAGATGAAGCGCCCGAAGCGGCCGGTCTTGATGACCATCGGCTTGCCGCAATTCACGCAGATCTCGTCGGTCGGCTCGTCCTTGAGTTCGACCCGCGGGATCTTCTTCTCGGCCTCTTCGAGTTCGATCGCGAACGGTCCATAGAACTTGCGCAGGACGTCGACCCAATCGCCGTTACCGACCGCGACCTTATCTAGGTCGCCTTCCATCTGGGCGGTGAAGCGCAGATCGACGATGTCCTTGAAGTGCTCGGCGAGCAGATCGTTGACGGCGATGCCGATCTCGGTCGGCGCGAAGCGCCGCTCGGCCTGGACCACATATCCGCGCGCCTGGATCGTCTCGACGATGGTGCTGTAGGTCGACGGGCGTCCGACACCGTTCTCTTCGAGCGCTTTGACGAGGGTGGCTTCGGAGTAGCGCGGGGGCGGTTCGGTGAAGTGTTGTTTGGGTTCGATGCCGCTGCAATCGAGCGTGTCCTTTTCGAACAGCTCGGGCAGGCGGACCTTGCCCTTCTTCTTAGTCGTGCTGTCGGCGGCGGCGGGGTCGATCGCGTCGTCGTCGCGGCCCTCTTCGTAGACCTTGGTGAAGCCGGCGAACTTCACGACGCTTCCGCTTGCGCGGAACGTGTAGCCGTTGGCGTCGATGTCGACGGTCGTCTGGTCGAGCACCGCGGCCGACATCTGCGAGGCGACGAAGCGCTCCCAGATCAGGCGGTAGACGGAGAGCTCTTGCGGCTTGAGGGTGCCCTTGAGCGAGTCGGGCGTGCGATGGACCGAGGTCGGGCGGATCGCTTCGTGAGCGTCCTGCGCGCCTTCTTTTACCTTGAACGTGCGGCCGCCGTGGAACGCTTCGCCGTAGGTCTCGAGGATGTACTCGCGGGCGTTCTCGCGGGCCGAGTCGCTGATGCGCGTCGAGTCCGTACGCATATAGGTGATCAGACCTTGGGTGCCCTCGCTCCCGAGATCGACGCCTTCGTACAACGATTGCGCGATCTGCATGGTCCGGCGGACGCGTAGGCGGAGTTTGCGCGAGGCTTCCTGTTGGAGGGTCGAGGTCGTGAACGGCGCCGCCGCGTTCCGGCGGACCTCGCGATGCTTGACCGAGGAGACCGTGTAGGTCGCGCCTTCGATCCCGGCGAGGGCCGCATCGGCCTGCGCCTTGGTGACGATCTCGACCTTCTCGCCCTTATGCGCGATCAGGTCGGCGGGGAAGACGATACCCGCATCGCGGGCGGTCGCCAGCAGCGCCGTGATCGACCAGTACTCGCGCGGATTGAACGCCGCGATCTCGCGTTCGCGGTCGACGATCAACTTGACCGCGACCGACTGCACGCGTCCGGCGGAGAGTCCGCCGCGGATCTTAGCCCAGAGCAGCGGAGAGATCTTGTAGCCGACCAGGCGGTCGAGAATCCGGCGCGCCTGTTGAGCATTGACCCGGTCGATGTCGATCGAATGGGGACTGGCGATCGCTTCGAGCACCGCTTCCTTGGTGATCTCGTGGAGCTCGATGCGCTTGGCGTCCGGGAGTTTCAGGAGCTCCGCCAGATGCCACGCGATCGCCTCGCCTTCGCGATCGGGGTCGGTTGCGAGGAACACGTCGGAGGCGGATTTGACGGCCGCCTTGAGCTCCTTGATCACGTCGCCTTTGCCCTTGATCGTCAGGTATTTCGGCGTAAAATTATTGTCGACGTCGACGCCCAGCGTGGACTTCGGAAGGTCGCGAACGTGCCCGACCGAGGCCTTCACCACAAAGCGCGGTGGTAGGAACTTCTTGATGGTACGGGCTTTTGTCGGCGATTCGACAATGATCAGGGGCTTTTTCACGGGCCAA
>JALYSX010000048.1 GCA_030854585.1 Vulcanimicrobiota bacterium | reverse complement strand
CGACTTGGTCGCGTCGATCCGGTTCATGCCGAAGCGCGTGCGCAGGTCGATGATCGGGATCAACTGCCCGCGCAGGTTGATGACGCCTTCCATGAAGCGCGGTGCCCGCGGCACGTGCGTGATCTCTACCATGCGGATGATCTCTTGCACCTGAGCGATGTCGACACCGCACTCCTCGGTGCCCAAGCGGAACGAGACGACTTGGATGCGTTCGCCCGAGAGCGGCTCTCGTTACCGGTATCTGCCATATCCTATACTCCGGAATATTCCGCGCGCGCGACGTTGCCGAGAATCGTCGCCCCCGAGATACCCGGAATCCTGCCGACCACCACCGAGAGCGGCTTGATCACGATCTCTTGCTCGCCCTGGAAGCCGTCGACCACCAGACCGACCTGACGCCCTTGGAGACCGACGATCACGATCATCACCTTCTCCGGGTCGCGGCCGCCGCCGAGCTCGAAGAAGTCCGCGACCCGGAGAAGCGGGACGACCTGTCCGCGCAATGTGATCATCTCGTTCCCGTGGACGGTCCGCACGTCCGGCATCCGACGCGCCGCGACTCGATCACCGAGTCGAGCGGGATCGCATAGAGCTCGTCGACCACGCGCACCAACAGCGCTTGGATGATCGCGAGCATCAGCGGCAGCTTGATCGTGAACTTGGTCCCGCCCCCGGCGATCGTATCGACGTCGAAGACACCCTTGAGGCGCGTGATGTTCTTCTTCACGACGTCCATACCGACGCCGCGCCCGCTCACGTCCGAAATGGTCTGCCAGCGCTCGTAGATGTAGTCGGTGAGCGCGACCACCAGCAGAAAGGTACCGAACTTCCAGGCGAGTTCGTAGACGAGGTCCGAGGTCATGAACATCATGGCGGCCGGGGTGGTCCGGCCGACCTGTGCGAAGATGCTCGCGTGCGCGCCGATCGTCATCCAGAGAATCGCGATGACGGAGCCGAGTTTCAATATCTGTTTGGCGAGGTTGACGACCGCCTGCTTGCTGAAGAGACGGGCCAAACCGGTCGCCCGTATTGATCTTGCTGAACTTCGGCGCGATCGCTTTGAGCGTGAAGAGGAAGCCGACCTGGAAGTAATTGGCGAGCAGCGCGACCCCGAGGGTCACCGCGAAGAGCACGACTAGGACCGCTCCGACCGTCAGGAACGACCCCGCGAAGAGGCTCCAGACCGAATGGATGGTCAGTTCCTTGGGCGACGAGGCGCGCCCGAAGATCGAGCGCATCACGGCGAAGACCGAGGCCAGGCCCGGCCCCAGGAACGCATGCAAAACAAAGACGGCCGCAAAGAAGATCGCCGACCCGGCTAGCTCCGGGCTCTTGGCGACCTGTCCACGTTTGCGCGCCTCGTCTTTTCGCTTTGGTGTGGCCTTCTCGGTCTGTTCCGGCTTAGCCATGACTCGGACTCGGGAGCGTATTCTTCTTGAATTCATCGGCCACGCGGCCGCTTTTCCCCAGGGCATCCGCAGGCAAGGGCGGCTATTCTATCCAGGGATGCTCAGCCCGCCCTGCCAATACCCCAGGCTGACACCACCGAAGGAGAGAATTTTGCAACGGACCCTGGGCTTTCTCGCGGGTGCCGCGCTCGTTGTCGCGGCGTTGGCCGGCTGTGGAAAAGGCACGATCATCGACGGAAACACCGCCGCACCGACGCCTACGCCGGTCGTTCCGCACACGACCAGCGAGTACACCATCCCAACCGCGGCCAGTGGCCCTGCCGGCATCGCGAAGGGCTCGGATGGATCCCTGTGGTTCACCGAAACCAGCGCCAACAAGATCGGGCGCCTCGACCAGACGGCGGCCTTCGCCGAGTTCACTCTCCCCACGGCGGCCTCGCATCCGATCGGCATCGTCTCCGGTCCGGACGGTAATCTGTGGTTCGTCGAGAACAGCGGCAACAACATCGGCAAGATCAACCTGAACGGTTCGCTCATCGTCGAATACCCGATCCCGACGGTAGTCGCGGGCGCGCAGTTCCTGGCGGTCGGTGCCGACGGTAACCTGTGGTTCACCGAGTCGAGCGCCAACAAGATCGGGCGCATCACGACCGCGGGCGCGGTCACCGAGTTCGCGATTCCGACGGCCGCCGCTGGGGCTACCGGCATAACGGCCGGGCCCGATGGCGCGCTCTGGTTCAGCGAGAGCGCCGCATCGAAGATCGGTCGCATCACGACTGCGGGCGCGATCACCGAGTACGCGACGACCACCCCGAACGCTCAGCCCTATCCGATCGTCGCCGGCGCCGACGGAGCGCTCTGGTTCGTCGAGAGCGGGGCGATCAAGCTCGGTCGGATCCTGACGACCGGCGTGGTTACCAACGAGTACGCCCTGACCGGTGCGCAAGCCGGACTGCGCGGCCTGGTGCTCGGTGCCGACAACAACTTCTACTTCACCGACACGGTCGGCAACAACATCGGACAGTTCGTTCCGAGCACCACGGCCGTGCGGCTCTCAGCCGTGCCGACCGCTTCGAGCGCGCCGTCGTCGCTCGCGATTGGTCCTGACCTGCGCATCTACTACACCGAGAACGGCACCAACAAAATCGGCCAGTTCCAGTACTTCTAGCGTGGCGAACACGCGCAGACCACAGAGAGGGCGCCCGC
>JALYSX010000020.1 GCA_030854585.1 Vulcanimicrobiota bacterium | reverse complement strand
CAGTGGTGCCCAGTATCGCCGCCGCTTCTTGCGACGAGTATCCGGCGTAGCTCGTCAGCATGATCGCCGACGCCTGATCGCTCGGAAGCTGTTTCATCGCCGCCTGAAGATCGACCGACGAGGCGCTCCGTTCGTCGATACGCCATGCGTAGGTCTCGTGGTCGCGGTCGAGCGGCAGCATCCGGACGATCTTCTTCCGTCGGAGATGCGAGATCGAGTTGTTCGTGGCCGTCTTGTAGAGCCAACCCGCGGTCAGCGGGCGCTCCGGATCGGCCTGAAGGGTCCGGAATGCCGCAAGAAAGACGTCTTGCGAGATATCCAAGGCTGTGTCGGCGTCCCCAACCATCCGTCGCACGTAGCGCACGAGCTTCGTCTGATACTCTCGAACGAGCGTATCGACGCGGGCTTGGGCGATTGCGGCTCCGCCGGCGATGAGGTAGACCTGTTCCATCCTGGGGCCCCCCTTTTCACTCCCAACGTCGTGAGGCGCCGAGTTGTGACAGCGTCCTTCGAGCCGTCCTTCGAGACGCCCCTGCGGGGGCTCCTCAGGATGACTCGGCGTCGCCACCTAGCCGCCGATCTCGGAGAGAGCGCGCATCCGGCTGGCGGGTTCACCGAGCTTGAGGTGATGACGCTCGGGCTTGATCAGCATCGCACCTCGGAGCAACTCGGCCAGACGCTCCTCACCCGCCCCGGCCCGGACGGGCGAGCGCAGATCGATGTGATGGTCGACGAAGAGGCAGAGCCGCAGACGACCGTCGGCGGTCAGTCGGACCCGATTGCAGCGGTCGCAGTAGTCATGGGAGAGCGGCGAGATCACGCCAATCGTACCGGCCGCGCCAGCGAAGGCGAAGTACCGGGCCGGGCCGTTACCGAGCGGACCCGGGACGGGTTCGAGCGACCCGACCGCGCGCAGCCGCTCCAGCAACTCATCGGCGGAGATGTAGGTCTCGGTCTGGATGCCGAGGTTCTCGTGGACCGGCATCATCTCGATGAATCGGACCGCGACCGGACGCGAGCGTGCGAGTTCGGCGAAGGCTTCCAACTCGTCGTCGTTCACACCGCGCATCGCGACCACGTTGATCTTGAGTGGCGCGAGGCCGCGCGCGATGGCGGCGTCGATGCCGGCGAGGACTTTCTCGAGGCCGGGCCGGCGGGCGATCTCTTCGAAGCGGTCGGCGCGCAGCGTATCGAGCGAGACGTTGACCCGGCGCAGGCCCGCGTCCGCGAGCGCGTCGAGCTGCTCTTCGAGCAGCAAGGCGTTGGTCGAGAGCGCGATGTCTTCTATGCCGGGCGTGCGCGCGATCTCGCGTACCAGCATGTGCAGGTCGCGGCGGAGCAAGGGCTCGCCGCCCGTCAACCGGATGGATCGCACGCCGATCGAGGCGGCGGCACGGACCACGGTCGCGATCTCTTCGTAGGTCAGGATCTCGTCGCGCTTGAGCCAGGGTAGGCCGCCCTCGGGCATGCAATAGACGCAGCGCAGATTGCACTTGTCCGTCACCGAGACGCGCAGATACGAGATCGGACGCGAGAACGCGTCGACCGCCGGTCGCGTCAGGTCGATTGTGCGAAGGGCCACGACTCAGGCTTCGGCCCGGGGGCCTAATTGTCCGTGAAGACGCTGTCGGCGATCGGGTCGTTCAGCTTGAACGAGGCGAACGTCGAGGTGATATCGGCCTTGTAGATCGATTGCTCGACGTGTCCGGTCTGGCCCGAGACCAGGTAGTCGTTCCCGACCTTGGTGTAGGTCTGATGCATCTCGGCATAGCCGCTGCCGTCGTTGTAGTTCCATTTCATCGAGAGGATCGTCGCGGTGGCGTTGTCGACCACTACGTCGACGTGATCGATGCGGCCGTTCTTGCGCGGTGCGAGTCTGAAGGTGGTGGTGGTTCCGCCGGTCGCGCCGGTCGTCACCACGTAGGTGCTCTTCCAGGCGACCGGGGCCGCGATGCGCGGATAGATCTTGGAGAACTGCTTGGCTATCCCGGGCAGCCCGCTCGTGAAGACGATCTTGTCTTTGCTCGGATCCTTGTGATAGTAGGTTCCGTCGAGCACCGGGCTCAGGAACGGAAACGACGTCATATGGACTTCGGCATGGATCGCAGCCGTATACGACTTCAGGCCCGGGTTGAGCGCGATCATGCGCGCGAGCAGGTCGCTCGAAGCGTTCGCCGGAGCATGCAGGTTCACACAAAATGCGATTGCGAGCGCGACGGCGACGGCGGTGCGGACGATGCGTTTCATATCGATTCCTCTAACGCGCCGCGCCTCCGTACGGTTCCAGCGCGGTCCTGATTTCTTCGCGTACCTTAATGTTCTGTTCGCGGCGGCTTCGAGCGAGCAAGGCGTCGACCGCCTCCGGGGAACCGATCCGGCCGAGCGCCCACGCGATGTGTCCGCGCACCATCGGATGTCGGTCGCGCCCGAGCGCATGGACCAGCGCCCCGACGCTCGAACGATCGAGCGCGTTACCGAGCGCGACCGCCGCGTTGCGCCGGAGCACGGCGGCTCCGCGCCAACCCATCGCGGTCGCGCGATAGGTTCGTTCGAACGCCTCGGGCTTCAACGCGAGGAGCGCGACCAGCGTGGGGGCAGCCGCCTCCGACGAGTACGGCGCGTTGACGGGTGCGACCGTGGGACGCGCGAGCTGTGTCGGTGGACAGGCGACCTGGCAGAGGTCGCACCCCCAGATCCACGTGCCGATCAACGGTCGGAGCGCGCGCGGGATGCCGTCGGTGCGTTGCGTCAGGTCGGAGATGCAGCGCGTCGCATCGATCGAGTAGTCGCCACGCAGCGCACCGGTCGGACACGCGCTCACGCACAAGCTGCACGAACCGCACGACTTGCGCAGCGGCGTGTCCTCGACCAGATCGAGCGAGGTGACGATCTCGCCGAGAAAGATGAACGAACCGAGTTCCGGCGAGATCAAGTTGGTGTGCTTCCCCACCCAACCGAGTCCGGCACCCGCGGCGAACGCACGTTCGGCGAGCGGCGCGGTGTCGCAGGCGATCGCGGTCACATTCTCGCTGACGGCATCGTCGAGCGCCGCCGCGACGGTCCGCAACATCGCGCGAACCCGGTGGTGATAGTCCGGCGACCAGGCGTAATTGGAGACGCGACCGCGTAGTTGGCCGTCGTCGGGCGGCGATGGCGTCGCATAGGGGACGGCGATACAGATCACGGTCTTGGCCGAAGCGAGCACCGCGCGCGGATCGGCTGCCTGCCCCGCATACGCGCGGTCGAAGCCCCACGTCGCGAGATCGCCGCGGCCGAAGGAAGCTTCCATGCGCTCGCGCGTCGCCCGATCGGCAAAGGCGCGCGCGAACCGCACCGCACCCGCGCCGACTTCGAGCGCGACCCGCGTGGCAAGCGCCTTCAGGTCACCCGCATCAGAGCGAGGCAAGCGGTCCGTCATCACCGACCGGAAAGGCGATTTCGATGGCTGCGAGATCTTCGGCGTCGAGCCGCAGCTCGGCGGCGCGTGCGTTGTCCTCGACGTGCGCGATCGACGCGGCCTTGGGGATCGCGAAGAGCGCTGGAGTTCGCGTGAGGAACGCGAGCATCACCTGGTGGGTGGTCGCGTCGTGTTTTGTGGCGATCGCGGTGAGCGCCGCCTCCGAACGCGACGTCTTGCCGCGCGCGAACGGCGTGTAGCCGACGAGGGCGATGCTCTGTTCGGCGCAGTACGGCAGCAGGCGATGCTCGATGCCGCGCTCGGTGAGGTTGTAGAGCACCTGGTTCGAGGCGATCGGGTGCGCACGCAGATACGACTGCGCCTCGCGCAACTCGTCGAGATCGAAGTTGCTCACGCCGATGAAGCGCGTCTTGCCCTGCTCCACGAGCGTCTCAAGCGCGCGCATCGTCTCTTCGAGCGGATGTCGTCCCGCCCAATGCAATAGGAACAGGTCGACGTAGTCCATCTTCAGCCGCGAAAGCGAGCGTTCGCAAGCGGCGACCGTACCGTCATAAGTCGCGTTGCTTGGGAGCACTTTCGTGGTGAGGAACAGACGCTGGCGCGGGACGCCGACCAGAAATTCGCCGAGTGCGCTCTCGACCGCACCGCCGCCGTACATCTCGGCGGTATCCACGTGCGTCATGCCGAGTTCGATGCCGCGCAGGAGCGCGCGTTTGGCCTCCGTCCGCTTGGCGCCGCTCTCGGGAAGGTTCCAACTGCCCTGCCCGATCGTCGCCACCGCCGCGCCGGTCGACCCGAACGGTTTCGTGCCTACCATCCCGACGCCTTAGAAGAACGCAAACGCATCGTCGCGCGCTGCGTACTCCAGCAGACCGCCGCGGAGATGCCGGATGCGACGGAAGCCGGCGTCGCGCAGACGCGCGGCGGCCCAGAGGGATTTCTGCCCGACGCGACACGCGACCACGTAGGTCCGCGCCGAATCCAGTTCGTGCAGACGCGCCTCCAACTCCGAGGCGGGCATGTGGATCGCGCCATCCAGCACGCCCAGCACCGCTTCGTGCGGTTCGCGCACGTCGAGCAACGTCGCGTCGACGAGCGCTTCGTCGAGTTGGCTCGCACCGATCTCGTCGGCATCGCGGACGTCTTCATCCGCATCTTCGGTGACGGTGCGGATCGACGGTGCGGTTCCGCAGAGCGCGCAAGCGGCATCCCGCTCGAAACGGATCTCGCGGACGTGCGCACCGAGCGCGTCGAAGAGCAAGAGCCGGCCGGTCAGCGGTTCGCCGATGCCGAGGACGAGTTTGAGGGCCTCGTTCGCCTGCCAGGTTCCGACGATGCCGGCCAATACGCCAAGCACGCCGCCCTCCGAACAGGTCGGCACGCTCCCCGACGGCGGTGCCGACGGGTAGAGACAGCGATAGCACGGCCCGACGCGCGCGTCGAAGACGCTGATCTGACCGTCGAAGCGGAAGATCGAACCGTAGACGTCCGGCTTGCCTTCGAGCACGCAGGCGTCGTTGATGAGATAGCGCGTCGAAAAGCGATCGGTACAATCGAGCACCACGTCATACGGACGCACCAGGTCGCGCACGTTGCCCGCGTCCGCCCGAAGTGGGAACGAATCGACGTTCGTCTCGGGATTGATCGACGCGATCCGGCGCGCGGCGGCCGTCACCTTCTTCTCGCCGATGTCGGCGGTCGCGAAGATGGTCTGCCGTTGCAGGTGCGTGAGATCGACGACGTCGTCGTCGACGATGCCGATCCGGCCGATGCCGGCGGCGGCCAGATACTCGAGCGCGGGCGAACCCAAGCCGCCCGCCCCGACGACCAGCACGCGGGCCGCGCGCAGGCGCTCCTGTCCCGCCAGTCCCACGTCGGGGATCAGCAGATGGCGGCTGTAACGGCGCAGTTCGCGCGCGCTCAAGCCCGAGGAAAGCGTTCGTTCAGCCATTGCAGTAGCGCTCCGCGCGCGTTGTCCCCGGCATAGGTGTGATCGCTCTCGATCGTCTCGAACGTCTTCGGCTCGGGGGCACGTGCGTAGAGTTCTTCGACGCTCGCCCGGCTCACCATCGCGTCGTGCTTTGCGGCGACGATCAGCAACGGACGGCCCGCCAACTTCGGCAAGGCCTCCTCGTAGCGCGCGTCCAGCCCTTCGACCAGTTCCGGCAGTGCGACGCCGTCCACGTAGCCGCTCCGGAAGTCCGTCGCACCGACGTTCTTGAGCGCCGCGATCGCGCTCGGGCGGCCGTAGCCGGTCGCGATCGCGATTGCTCCCGTCACCTGCGGATCTGCGGCCGCCGTGAAGAGGGCCGTCATCGCACCCATGCTATGCCCGACCGTCAGGATCGGTCCGGGATGATTCGCGCGCACGTGCTCCACGACGGCCGACATCGCGTCGATGCAGTCGTCGACGCCGCGCAGCACGCCACCGCTCGCGCCGAGTTTGTGACCGGGAAAATCCAGGCTCCACACGCCGAAGCCGTGGCCCGCCAAGAACCCGCACATGAAATCGAGGTTGTGCTTGCTCGACGAGTAGCCGTGCCCGACGACCAACGAGACCCCGCGCGGCCGGCGCGCTTCGTAGGCCAGCACGGCGACCTCGTTCTCGCGCGCGCGGACCCGTTCGAGTGTGACGTTCACCCGGAATTTTCGTCCGCGCAGCGGTTCTCGCGCCATTCGGTCGTGCCGTCGACGAACGCTTCGCGCTTCCATATCGGCGCGCACTCCTTGAGCGTGTCGATCGCAAATCGGCACGCATCGAACGCCGCCGCTCGATGCGCCGCCGCGACCGTCACGACGACCGCCGTCTCGCCGACAGCTAGGTCGCCGATGCGATGATGGATGGCGACGGCACACTCGCCGAAGCGCGCGTTGGCTTCGCGCGCGATCCCTTCGAACTCGGCGATCGCCAACTCGACGTGGGCTTCGTAGGTGAGTCCGCTCACTACGCGGCCGTCGTCGGAACGTGCGCGGACGACGCCGCTGAACGTCACGAGACCGCCGCAACCATCGTCGCAGACCAGGTTCTCAAGCGCCGCCGCGTGGAGCGGGTGCTCGGAGACCGCGAAGCGGTTCATCCGCCACCGACCGGCGGAAGCAAGGCGAGTTCGTCACCGTCGTGGAGCGCGCGCGCGCCCTCCGTCAAGCCGCCGTTGCACGCGATCCGCGTGGAAGCCCGGAGGTCGGCGATCGCGGGCACACCCGTCGCCAGGACGTTCCACGCATCGTCGACGCGCGCACCCTCGGGTAGGTCGAACTCGCACTGCGAAAATCCGAGCAGCTCGCGCAACCGCGCGAACGCGACGACGGAGACGACCATTAGAAGCCGCCGAGGTCGGTGGTGTATCCGCGTTCGGTGAGCCATGTGCGCGCGGCGGCGTGGAGCGCGGCCAGGTCGAGGCGATTGCAGATCAGCTTGTGCAATAGCACGTCCCAGAAGTGTTCGTCTTTGTCGTAGATCTCGTCCGGGATCTGGTTCTCGGTGCGCGAGAACTCGCGCAGCCGCGCCCAGTCGCCGCTCTCGAGGATCGCTCGCAGATCGGCGTCGTAGTCCGGGTTTGCCGACGATTGCATCCTACGCGCTCTTTCTGGCGTCGCCCGAGAGCACGTACCGCTCGATCGCCTCGGCGACGCCGTCTTCATCGTTCGTCCCGGTCTGGGTCGTCACCGCATCGCGCACTTCGGGCAAGGCGTTCGCCATCGCGATGCCGAGACCGCTCCACTTGAGCATCGGGACGTCGTTGCGCGAGTCGCCGATCGCGAGGACGCGTTCGGCCGGAATGGCGTAGGTGCGGCAGAGCTCTTCGAGCGCTCGTTCCTTGGTCGCCCGGCGACTCGTGATCGCGAGCTCTTCGAACGTCCCCCACGACTCGTGCTTGAACAGGAGCGGCATGTCCGCAAACGTCTTCCGCACCGCCTCGACCGCCTCGGCACCCAGGAACCGGATGAAGGTCGGGGCGCTCGCGAGCACTTCTTCGAAGCGGTCGATCTCGGCCCAACCGGGACCCTTCTGGTCGTCCATGTAGATCGGGCTGCTCTTGAGGCGATAGAATTTTTCGTCGGTGTAGACCGCCGCCGCCAGACGTTCGCGCTCGCCGAACTCGAGGAGCGGAACCGCGCAGCGGAGCGGGATCGGGATGTGCCCGAGCACTTTGCCCGAGAGGAAGTCCTTGGTCAGGGCGCCGTGCGCGCAGATGATCGGGACATTCAGCCCGAGTTCGTGGGCCACCCGGCTGGGCGTATCGGCGCCGCGCCCGGTGACCAGCACCACCCGCACGCCAGCCTGCAGCGCGCCCGCGATCGCGCGATGATTGCGCGTCGAAATCTGCTCGTGAGAGTCGAGTAGCGTTCCATCCAGGTCCAGGGCGATCAGGTCAAAATCAGACACCGCCCCTATCTTACCCCAGCGGTCAACCAGGCATAGCGACGTTTGGAGCCGGGGATTCGTTGCATAGGCAGGAAGATGAGAAACATGAAACGCCTGGCCCTGGCCCTGACCCTTGCCGCGATCCCGCTGGCCGCTCCGGCCCAGTCCGGAAACTGCACGAAGGAAGTGCTCCCGGTCCGCGGCACGCCCGTCACGGTCACCTATTGCGTCGAAGGCACGCCGACGAAGGCTCCCGGCAGCGAACTGCTGGTCAAGGTCGCGGCGACCTACTCGGCGCCCGGCGGCTCGTACAGCAATGCCCCGGTCCTCCGCTTCATCGCCGCCGAAGGCCCGTCGCGCGTCATCGAAGACCTCGATTTGGCAAAGGTCGGCTCGCGCGGCACGCTCCACCTGACCCTCGTCTACAAAGCCGGCGCGGTCTCGATCGAGTCCGCCCTCCTAACCCCGGGCGCCGTCCCTATCAAATAGCGCGGTCTAGCTAAAAACGCAAACGAGGCGCTCTCGAAGGAGCAACCTCGTTTTTCGTGTGACAGACGACCCGATACCAACCCGAATCTATCACAGCCGCGGCCAAATGGCTAGCATTGGTCCGCCACTGGAGTGCCCGGGGATCGAACCCGGAGCGGATCGAGTCATCGGGTCGTCCGTCGACGCCGTCGAAGCACGCCAGCGTCCGTCAATCCCTCAGAAATCGGTTTTGGCAAGTGGGTGCAACCCCCGGGCAAAGCGGGGTATTCTAGTGGTGAAATGCGGCGACGCTATATTGCCTTTGACTGCGCGAAGATCCCCGACGGTTGTACCGGCGGTCGGGGCTAGGGGAACCATGGCCTGTACGGCATACAGCCCCGACCTTTCTCCCGCCGAACGCGCCCGCTTCCTCTACGATGCGATCCCGCCCGGGCTCTTCAAAGTCGAGAACGCGGAAGCCCGGATCGCCTGGCGGATCAGCCCCGAGCCGTTCGCGCTCGATCCCAAGACCGTCGAAAAACTCGAGCAGATCGGGCACGATCTGGCCGCCTTCTACAAGGCCCTCAATAGTCTCTACAACCGCAGCGCGCGCGGCACCGCGCCCGCCTTCATCGCCGAATATCTCGATCGCGGCAAGCCCGAGAACATCGTCAAGCTCGCGCGCCAGAACCGGTTCAAACAGGATCTCCCCGCGATCATCCGCCCCGATCTCATCATGACCGAGGCCGGCTTCACCGCGGCCGAACTCGATAGCGTGCCCGGAGGCATGGGCTTCGTCGGCGCGATGGCCGAGGCGTACTGCAATCTCGGCATGGAAGCGGTCGGCGGAACGTACGGCATCCCCGAAGGCTTCGCGGCCGCGATGAAAGCGCAGACCGGCAAAGAGATGCCGATCGTCGCTATCGTCGTCTCCGACGAATCGGCAGACTACCGAGCCGAACTCGGCTGGCTCGCGGAGACCTTGCGCAAGCGCGAGTTGCTCGATGCGTGGGTGGTCGCCCCGCAGGATATCATCTTCACCGAAGAAGCGCTCTTCATGCGCCTCGACGACGGACGCGAAGAGAAGCTCGATCTGATCTACCGCAACTTCGAGATGTTCGATCTGCTGAACGTCCCCAAGCAAGAACTGCTGCTTTACGCCGCGCGCCACAATCGCGTCAAGATGTCGCCGCCTCCCAAAGCCAATCTCGAAGAGAAGCTGGCCTTCGCGCTCTTCCACCATCCGATGCTCGCCAAGCTCTGGGTCGCCGAACTCGGCAAGGACGCATTCACGCGGATCGGGCAGATCTTTCCGCAGACCTGGGTGATCGACGCGCGCCCGCTCCCGTCGCAGGCCGTGATCTACGGCCTCGAAGCGGGCGGCCTACCCATCAACGACTGGATGCAACTGGTCGAACTCGGCAAGAGCGAACGCGACTTCGTGGTCAAGCCGTCCGGTTTCTCGGAACTCGCCTGGGGATCCAAGGGCGTCAAGGTCGCGAACGATCTCACCAAGGAAGAATGGATCGCGACCCTCTCCGAAGCGATGCGCGATGCCGAGAAGACGCCGCGCATTCTCCAGCGGTTCCATAAGGGCCGGCGTCTGCGTCAGGAGTACTTCGACCGCGACAAGGACGAGATCCGCAACTTCGATGGTCGGGTGCGCCTCTGCCCGTACTATTTCGTCGTGGGCGACGACGTCAAACTCGGCGGCATCCTGGCGACGGTCGCGCCCGCGGACAAGCGCCTGATCCACGGCATGAGCGATGCGGTTTTGGCTCCGAGCTGGTCGAAACCGGGCGGCGCTTAGGCTCCGCTAGCGGCTACGCGTTACGACGAAACCTTGCGACGGAACGTCGAGTTCGTCCAAGACCATCGTCGCGGGATCGTACCATTCGACGAGCGCGATCGGCGCGGAGTATGCGATCGCAACGTCGGTCGCGGGCACGGCCGCCGGACGCGCCGGTTTTGCGGCCGCATCGAGCGTCAGCGCTGCCTCCTTGCCATAGACCGCCGCGATGCCTTGGATCTGCGCGCCGGGCCAGGCCGCGACCTCCATCGGCAACGCGAGGAAACCGCTCAACAACCCGCCGTCGACGATGGCGAAATGCTCGCCCGCTGCGAGCCTGAAGGTCGCGCCGCCGCCGAGCCCGCCATTGACCGTCGCAGCTGCGCCGGAGAACGTGAC
>JALYSX010000268.1 GCA_030854585.1 Vulcanimicrobiota bacterium | reverse complement strand
CTACCCGCGCCTGCAGGTCGGAGATCGCCTGCGCGTTCGGGTCCGGCATCTCGACCTGCGGACGATCCGGAACGGCTTTGACGGGTTTGCCGTCTTGCAAGACGACGCGCGCCGGAATGCCGACGACGGTCGCGTTTGCCGGGACGTCTTTCACGACCACAGACCCGCCGCCGACGCGTGCACCGTTGCCGACGAAGATCGCGCCGAGGACGGCCGCGTTGACGCCGACCACGACGCCGTCTCCGAGCGTCGGATGACGCTTGCCGTGCGAAAGGCTGGTGCCGCCGAGGGTAACGCCTTGGTAGATCGTACAATTATCGCCGATCTCGACCGTCTCGCCGACGACCACGCCCATGCCGTGATCGATGAACAGGCCCTGGCCGATCTGCGCGGCAGGATGGATCTCGATGCCGGTGAGAAAGCGGGCGACGTGCGCGAGCCAGCGCGGCAGAAGCGGGATGCCCCAGCGATGCAGTCGATGGACGAACCGATGCGCCGTCAGCGCGTGGAAGCCCGGGTAGGACAAGACGACGTCGAGCCATCCGCGAACCGCGGGGTCGCGTTCGAGCGGAGCTCTCAAGTCACCGAGAAACGTTTGAAAGGGCCGGGCCATATCCAACTAGTCTAACCGCAAGCGTCAACCCTAGGTTGCCTGGTCCGGCTTTTTGCCGCGGAGCGGTTCGAAGGGCTGACCGTCGGGGCCGTAGGCGATCGGTTCGAGGCCGCGGCCGTGGAGCAATTTGGAGTTGATCGCACCGACCCGCATGAGGATCCGGTCGTGGCCGAGCAGCGGAGCCAGCAATTCGAGCGGCGGCCCGGCCTTCTCGCCGGTGATCGCCATCCGGACCGCGCCGTGCGCGGCTTCGGGCTCGATCCCGAACTCTTCGGCCATCACTCCGATATCGTGGGTGAGCTGGAGGCCGCGCAACTCGGCCTGGTGATCCACGTACTGCGCGAACGTATCTAAAAAGAAGAGCACGTCACGCGAACGCAACCGCTCGAGCTCGATCGCGGGCACCAGGCAGCCTTCGTTACGCAGGGCCACGATCGGCGCGTAGGCGTCGTCGGGCGTGGCGAGGCGATCGCCGTACGCCTCTAAGAACGTCGCGACCCAGCGCAGAGCCGACTCCGGCGCGGGCTTCTCGAGCAAGCCCCAGCCCTGCATCTTGGTTGCGAGTTCGTCGACCGTCATCGCCACCTCAGGCCGGCTCCAAACAGACGACTGCGTAGGCAGCGATGCCGCTTCCGTCCCCGGTGTAACCCATCCCCTCGCTCGTCTTGGCCTTCACGCTGACTTGTGGCAGAGAGAGTCCGAGACGCTGGGCGAGATTCTCGCGCATGCGTTCGATGTGGGGTGCCAGGCGCGGAGCCTGCACGACGACCGTCGCGTCGAGATTGGAGATGCGATAGCCGGCGCGGCGCACCTCGGCGCCGCAGAACTCCAGCAGATCCATCGAATCGGCATCCTTCCAACGCGCATCGCTATCCGGAAAATGTCCGCCCAGATCGCCGAGCGCGACTGCGCCGAGCAACGCATCGGCAAGGGCGTGCGCGAGCACGTCGGCATCCGAATGCCCGAGCGCGCCCTTCTCGAACGGAATCTCGACGCCGCCCAGCACGAGCCGGCGTCCTTCGGCGAGTCGATGGGCGTCGAAGCCGTGACCGATCCTCATCTACAATCCCTCGCGCAAGAGCAGTTCGGCGCGCACCAGGTCTTCTTCCACGGTGACCTTGAAGTTCTCGCCCGACGAAGGCACGATCGCGACTTCAACGCCGATCCGTTCGAGCAATGCGACGTCGTCGGTCGCTTCGATGCCTCCGACGGCCGCCTCGGCATGCGCGCGTTCGAAATCCGCACGCGTCGCGAACTGCGGCGTCTGCGCTGCCCAGAGCGCACCGCGCGGCAACGTCTCGACGACCGTCATCGTTCGAGGGTCGACGATCTTGATCGTGTCGACGACGGGTGTCGCCAACACCGCGCCTCGTCCGGCAGCGACCTTCGCCATGCCGGCTCGTACGTCGCGCGCGCGCACCAGAGGTCGCGCGCCGTCGTGCACCAGCACGTGGGTGCAGCGCGCGGGCAAGACGTCGAGCGCGCATTTGACGCTGGCTTGTCGGGTTGCGCCGCCGATCACCACGCGGAGCGAGCGCGCTCCGAAGATCTGCTGCGCGAGTTCGCGCATCGCATCGATGAATTCGGGATCGGTGACGATCACGACGTCTACGATCTCCGGCATCGTCGCAAGCGAGCGCATCGCCCAACCTGCTAGCGGAATTCCGGCAACGTCGATCAATTGTTTCGGCCGCCCGAGCCGCGTCCCGCGTCCCGCTGCGACGATCGCCGCCGCCCAGCTCACGAAACGTTCGTCTCCTTCTTCAGGCGCGCGAAGATCATCCGGCCTGCGACCGTCTGCAGGACGCTCGTCACGACGACCTCGGCCGCGTCGCCGATCAGCTTGCGACCCTGCTCGACCACGATCATGGTACCGTCCTCCATGTAGCCGACGCCTTGGTGCGGCTCTTTGCCTTCGCGCATCACCTGGACGTGCATCTCATCGCCCGGCTGGAGCACGGGCTTCACCGCATTGGCGAGTTCGTTGATGTTGAGCACGACTACGCCCTCCACGCTCGCGACGCGGTTGAGGTTGTAGTCGTTGGTGACGAGCCGTCCGTCGCACTCTTGCGCCAGCCGGACCAATTTCGCATCGACGCTCCCCGGCGGCAGATCGTCGTAGTCGCGCTCCGAGATATCGATCCTCGTCAGTTCGGTCAGCCTATTGAGGACTTCGAGTCCGCGCCGGCCACGCGTGCGCTTCATCGAATCAAGCGAGTCCGCGATCGCCTGAAGCTCGCGCAGCACGAAGCGCGGCACCACGAGCGGCGCTTCGAGGAACCCGGCCGCGACGATCTCGACGATCCTTCCGTCGACGATCACCGAGGTGTCGATGATCTTGGGCGCGCCGCCGCCGGCGACCGAGACCGCGCCACCGCTGACCGGAACGATGCGCGTCTTCGCACCGACTCGGGCGCCGAGATAGGCGGCGAAGATCGAAACGATGATGTAGATTACGATCGCGAGGTACGAGCCGGACTTGCCGACGACTGCGACCGGAATGAACTCGAACACGATTGACTTCAGCAAGAGCGCGATCACCAGGCCCACGATCAATCCGACCGCACCGCCCGCAAGTTCGCTCGGCGCGAGCCGCTCTATGGCGGTCTCGACGATCATCAGTTCGCCTTCGAACAACGACTGCGCGAGCGGCGCGAGCAGCAAGCCGATGAGCGCGCCGACGACCGGCGAGAGGATCAGGAACGACCACTGCAACGCGTCGCTCGCGAAGTGCAACGCGAAGATGTTGAGGTAGGCTTCGCGACCGAGCAAGAAGCCGGTCACCGCAAAGACGATGGCGAAGATGCCGCGCAGCACGGTGCCGGCGAGCGGGCCACCTACTCGAACGTTACGAACGCCGCGCATACGTCATTGGCCACGAACCGCCCCCGGCGGGTGAGACGCACGTGCGTATCGTCGACCTCAAGCAAGCCGGCGCTGAGATATTCTTCGACGATCGGTGCGTAGAATTCCAGGAAATCAAGACCATAACGCTCTTTGAACGCTTCCGGCACAACCCCTTGCGCGGTTCGCAACGAGAGCATCGCGGCCTCTCCCGCGCGACGCGCCCCTTCCAGGCACTCCTGCTCGGTCGGGATCGCCGCCTGGACAGTGGCCGAGGAGATGTAGGCGTCGAGTTCGCGCGTGTGCACGCTCCGAATCCCGTCGCGATAGGACGCCGCGCCGACGCCTATCCCGAAGTATTCACCGTTGTTCCAGTAGTTCTCATTGTGCTTGCAACGGTGACCCGGCCTGGCGAAGTTGGATATCTCATAGTGCTCGTAGCCGGCCGCTTCCAGCAGATCGATCGCGTCGCCATAGAGATCCGCTTCGGCGGCGTCATCGGCGAAGGCGCGCGGCTCGCGCAGCTGCCAGGCCGCGTACGGCGTACCATCTTCTACCGTCAGGCCGTAGGTCGAGATATGGTCGACGCCGAGCGCGACCGCGCGTTCGAGACTGCGGCGCCAACTCGCGCGCGTCTGCCCCGGTACCGCGAAGATGAGATCGAGCGAGACGGAACCGATGCCGCTCGTGCGCGCTTGCGCGATCACTCCCGCGACCTGTTTCGACGTGTGTTTGCGGCCGAGCACCGCGATCTCCGGTTCCTCGAACGACTGGACGCCGATCGATACCCGCGTGATGCCGGCCTCACGATACGTGGCAAAGTCGCCGTCGCGCACGAGTTCGGGATTGACCTCGACCGAGATCTCGGCGCCGATCGGAAGCGCGAAGCGCTCGCGCAATCGGTTCGTCAACGCCGCGAGGGTCGGCGCGTCGTACGCGTTCGGCGTTCCGCCGCCGTAGAAGATCGTACTGGCGCGCACGGCCGGCGTCGCGCTGATCTCCGACTCGAGCGCGAGCATATAGCGATCCGCGGCGCTGCGGCGATGCGGCCACTTCGCGAAATCACAGTAGGGACAAATATACGGACAGAACGGAAGGTGTACGTAGACGCCGAGCGCCGCGCTCGGGTTCACGCCGCGATCGCGCAGAGTCCGACGGCGCCGGGGCCGAGGTTGATGGCGACGGTGGTGCCGACCTCGGCGGTGCCGACCTCGGCGGTCTCGACCTCGGCCTTCGCGCGCAGTTTCGAGCGGAGGAGCGTTTCGAGATTCTTAGCCTGTTCGGGGACGTTGCCATGCGCGATCGTAAACTTCAACGCGCGGTCGCCGCC
>JALYSX010000388.1 GCA_030854585.1 Vulcanimicrobiota bacterium | reverse complement strand
ACGCTGCAGATCGCGGGCACGATCGCGCTGCATCCCGGTCTCGGTGCACCAAACCCCTTCGACTCCGGGAGGTACCCGAAGGGCAGCGCACGTCGCGTGCTGGCCTACAATCCGGCGCACAAGAATCCGGTCGAATACGGCGCGCTTCCAAACTCGTTGCTCGCGTATCATGGCAAGCTCTACGTCACACTCGGTGGCGTAAATACGGTCGTCACCATCGCCGGCGATCGCATCGTCGCGACAGCTCCCACCGGATGGTTCCCGACCGGCGCTGCGGTCTCAGGAGACGGAACGATCTACGTAAGTGACGGAAAGGGTGAAGGTTCGCCCGCGAATCCACTCTACGATCCGCTGCACCGACAGCACACAGACCAATACGTCGCGGCGATCACCATCGGGTCCGTACGGGCCATCTCACATAGTCAGCCGAACCACGAGGTTTCGTTGCTCAACGCTCTTCCGCGCGCCGCGACGATCAAAACCGTGATGGCGTCGGTCCTCAACCCCTACGGGCCGATCAAACACGTCATCTACGTGATCAAAGAGAATCGCTCGTACGATCAATTGCTCGGCGATATTCCACATGCGAACGGCGATCCGACGTTGGTGTGGTTCGGGCGCGATGTCACGCCGAATCAGCACGCGCTGGCCGAGCGTTTCGGGGTCTTCGACAACGCCTTTGCCAACGCGCAGGTCAGCGCGGACGGGCACAACTGGACGGATGCCGCGATCGCCAACGACTACGTCGAGCGGTTCTGGCCGCCCAGCTATGGTGGGCGACGCGACCTCTACGATTTCCAAGACGGCGTTGGATCCGACGTGCCCCATAACGGCTACTTGTGGGATGCGGCCAAGCGCGCCGGCATCACCTATCGCGACTACGGCGAGGACATCAACGAACCGGACAAGGCGAAGATGCCCGGCGTGACCACTCACCCGAGCTTGCAAGGGCACTTCGATTCGGCCTACGTGGGGTGGGATCTCGACTACTCCGATCTCGATCGCGAAGCGGAGTGGGCGCGCGAGTTTTCTGGATACGCGGCCGACGGCAAGCTGCCGGCGCTCGAGATCGTCTACCTGCCGAACGACCACACCTCCGGCACGCGCGCGGGCTCGATGACGCCGCAAGCCTACGTCGCGACCAACGACGTCGCCGTCGGGCGGCTGGTCGCCTCCGTATCCCATTCGCGCTACTGGAAATCGACGGCCATCTTCATTCTCGAAGACGATGCGCAGAACGGTCCCGATCACGTGAGCGCCCAGCGCTCGACGTTCTACATCGCGAGTCCCTACGCGCGCGGCGGCGTGCAGCACACGCACTACTCGACCGCATCGTTCGTGCGGACGATCGGCCTACTGCTCGGCCTCAAGCCGCTCTCGCTCTACGACGCGACGGCCCTCCCGCTCTACGACGCGTTCGGTACGACCGCCGATATGCGGCCGTACGACGTGCTCGATCCGAAGACCGATCTCAAGGGTCTCAACAGTAAGGTCGCATACGGAGCGGCCGCGAGCGGCCGGATGAACTGGCGCGATCCGGATGCGGTCGACTCCGACGTGCTCAACGACATCCTCGCGCACGCGGTGGGCAAGCGATGAACGGCTGGATCCTCGGCGGAACGACCTTTCTTGCATCGGCGGTCGAGATGGTCGAAGCTGCCACGATCGTGCTCGCAGTCGGCATCACGCAAGGCTGGCGAACCGCGCTGACCGGTGCCGCATGGGCGCTCGGCGCGCTCGCGCTCATCATCGCGATTCTCGGACCCGTGCTGGCGCGTCAGGGCGCGATCACCTGGCTGGAACTGATCGTCGGGCCGTTCATGATCCTGTTCGGGCTCGCATGGCTGCGCAAGGCGATCTGGCGCGCGGCCGGACGCAAAGCCCTGCGCGACGAGCAGGCCATCTTCGATAAAGACGTAGCGATGCTCCAAGCCTCGCGTGACAACCGTGTCGGCTTCGCAACCTCGTTTCAGGGCGTGTTCGTCGAAGGCTTGGAAGTCGCGGTCATCGTCGTGACCTTCGCAGCTACTCGCCCTGCGGAGCTTGGGTATTCGATCCTCGGCGCGGTACTCGCAGCAGTCGTCGTCATCGTCGCATCGGTCGCCCTACGCGTGCCGTTCGCGAAGGTTCCGGAGAACGCGATGAAGGCCATCGTCGGGCTGATGCTCCTCTCGCTCGGGACGTTCTGGACCGGCGAGGGACTGGGTCTCGTCTGGTG
>JALYSX010000385.1 GCA_030854585.1 Vulcanimicrobiota bacterium | reverse complement strand
CCTGGATTCGCCCGCGCGGAGTCCTTTTCGACGAAGGGGCGCGTCGCCGACCGCCTTCAACTGGCGCTTCTCCCTTCGCGCCTCGCCACCAGCGACTCGCTACGCTTCGACGCCGCCTATCGCCCGGCTACCGATGAGACGGTGGTCGGCGGCGACTGGTATGATGCCTTCGAGATCGGCGACGGCCGAATCGGGATATCGATCGGCGACGTCGCCGGCCACGGCCTGGAGACAGCTGTAGCCATGGGCGAGGCGCGGCGCGCCATCCGGACCGCGTGCGCGGACTTCGCTTCGCCGCGCGAAATGCTCGAGTACGTCAACGGCATCTTACGCTTCGAGGAGGGCGTCGGCATGGCGACGGCGATCGCGGGATTCTACGATCCGAGCGATCAGACGTTCCGCTATACCTCGGCCGGACATCCGCCGCCGATCTACATAGCGCCAGACGGCCGGGCGCACGTTCTACCGGCCGGAGGCCTGCCGCTCGGCGTCCCGCATGGGATCGGCTCGGAGGACTGGACCATCACCATCGAGCCGGGTAGCTCCGTCGTCCTCTACACGGACGGCCTGTTGGAGTACACACGCGATATCATCGCCGGCGAACGGATACTGCGCTCCACCGTCGCGACGATCGACTTTGCCGGCTCGCCATCGGCTGCGGATGGGATCCACAGCGCGATCTTCGCGACGGTCGACAACACCGACGACGCGGCGACGCTGGTCCTGCACGGGCGTGGCGACGTCGAACCCCCGAAGCTGCACTGGTCGTCGTTTCCGGGAGCGGCTGCGATCGTACGGGGATCCGTGCGTCGTCGGCTCGCCGGTTCGGAGGCGAGCGTCGAGACGAAGGAACGAATCCTGGCGGCCGTAGGAGAGGCTGTCGCAAATGCTATCGAGCACGGGCGAACCGGCGGAACGTTCGAAATGCAGACCGACATGAGCGGCGACGCGCTCCACGTCGAGGTGCGAAATGAGGGACCCTGGCGGGAGTATCTACGGAATGAAGAACGAGGGAGGGGTCTGCCGATCATGCAGTCGCTTGCAGACGGCGTCGCCATCACGTCGACCAGCGCCTCGACGGGCATTCGGTTGAGCTTTTCTCTAGCGGGGGTCGCGTCATGACCGAATACCACTCAGACGATCTCGAAAATGCCACCGTGGCCGACGACTTTGCTGTCGTCAAGCTTCCCGAATGCGACGTCCTGCACGTGCTACGCGATCTCGACATCGCGACCGTGGGTGCGTTCTCCGAGGCGATCCGCGGATTGGCATCCGAAGGCCGACCCGTCATCGTCGACTTCAGCAAGTGTGCGTACATGGATTCGACGGGCCTGCGGATCGTTGCGACGGAGTACGCGAATCTGCCGCGCGGGTCACGCATCATCGTGCCCGAGGGAGGCACCGTGCGACGCCTCTTCGTCATCACCGGATTCGATGTCGCGCTCGCTCCGGCCTCGACGCTGGACCTGGCGTTGCGCGAAGCGGGCACCGCGAACGAGCCGAAGCCCTACGGTTGAAGCCTGCGCAGGTCCCACCCGCCGGCCTTCCGCGCGAAGACCAACCGGTCGTGAAGTCGATTCTTGCGCCCCTGCCAGAATTCGATGCGTCTCGGAGCGATCGCATAGCCGCCCCACGAGTGCGGGCGCACGACTTCCTCTCCGGCGAAACGCTCGTCGAAATGCGCGACCCGTTCGTCGAGATCGTCGCGACGCACAATCGGTTCGCTCTGCTCGGAAGCCCAGGCGGCGAGCCGATGCCCGCGCGGACGCGAGCGGAAATAGGCGTCGCTCTCGTCCTCGGAGAGTCGTTCGACCGTACCTTCGACGCGCACTTGGCGCTGGAGCTCGGGCCAGAAGAACGTAGCCGCCGCGTTCGGGTTGCTCTCGAGTTCGCGACCCTTGCGACTGAAATACGAGGTGTAGAACGCCAACCCGCGCGCATCCAGGCCGCGCAACAGGACGATGCGCGCCGAAGGAACGCCGCGCTCGTCGGCGGTCGCCAGGCACATCGCGTTCGGCTCGGCAACGCCGCCGGCGCGCGCTTCCTCGATCCACGCGCGGAGGGTCACGATCGGATCGGGGCCGACGTCGGCAACGCCGAGCGTCCCGCGTTCGTACGAGGTGCGACTCGATGACAGATCCACGACTACGGAAACCTCCCGAGAGCGAACGCGCCGGTCGCGGCTGCGAGGATCAAGATGCCGCCGGCGGCCGCGAAAGCGAACGACGCGTCGACGTTCCGACGCTCGAAGGCGGTCACCTGGCCCAAGCGAGCGAGGGCGTCGCGTAGAGCTCCCGCAGAGCCCGCCCGCCCGTAGGCGCCGCCGGTCGCCTGTGCGTACGACCGGAGTGCATCTTCGTCGATGGTCGCCTGCTCGCCGGTTCCCGGAATGACGCCGCCGCTTTCGGAGCCGATGCCGATCGTGAAGAGACGAATGCCGCGCGCGCCGAGCAGTTGGGCTTCGGCGAGCGGATCGACCCCGCGGTTGTTGACGCCATCGGTGATCAGTACCACGACCCGATGGCCCTTCGTCGGGAGCATACGCAGCGCCATCGCGAGCGCGTCGCCGATCGCGGTCGCGTCGTTGGGCGGAGGCAGATCCCCGAGCGCGGCGACAAGCTCCGCGCGATCCGTCTCGAGCGGTGCGATCCGGTTCGCACTGCCGGAGAA
>JALYSX010000378.1 GCA_030854585.1 Vulcanimicrobiota bacterium | reverse complement strand
TCTCGATCGGTTTGCCGTAGACGTGCACGTCTTTGGTGTTGAGGTTGTAGTCGACGATGTTCCCCGACATGGTCTCGCCGTTGTCGGCGAGGTGCACGTTGCCCTCGAGGTGTAGCATCCCCGCCGTACGATCGAGCGTGGCGCGGTCCGCGGTTCCGCTGCGCGTCCCTTGGGTGAAGTGGAAGTGGCCGGTAGCGTTGTACACGCGCGCCTTTGAGTCGACGTCGAGCTGGTCGCACGTCAGCGTCGCCGGGCCGCTGCCTTTGTACGCGGCGTCGCCCGCTTCGCTCGCGTTCCCGCTGTCGTGCACGACGACGTTGCCGAACAGCGAGACGGTGCCGCGCTTGGAGTTGCCCTGCGCGCGGTCGCCGATCGCGTCGGTCCCCGGGCGGTAGAAACGCACTTTGTGCGGCATCGTGAAGTCGCCGGTGTTGAAGTTCGCCTGCGTCTCGTCGGTCTCGATGCGGTAGGCCGGAGTTTGCAACGAGCCCGGCGCGGAGCTCGCCGGCGGGGCGGCGGCAAACGCGCTCGCCCCGCACGCCAGCGCGAGGCCGGCCGGGAGCACGAGACGCAGAAGTCGGTTGGTCGTCACGTCGATGAAACGATCTCGCAGTATGGAGCGTCGCGCCTTCAGTAGTTCATCGAGCCGGTATAACCGACGCGCTGGCCCGTGCCGATCGCGACGCACGACATCGGGTCATCGGCTACGATAACGGGGATCCCTGTGACCTCGCCAAGCAGGGTGTCGAGCCCGCGCAGCAGCGCGCCCCCGCCCGTCAGGATGACGCCGCGGTCGATGATGTCGGCCGCGAGCTCGGGCGGCGTCTTTTCCAGCACGGCCTTGACCGCTTCCACGATCGCCTGCACCGGCTCGGAGAGCGCCTCGCGCACTTCCTCGGAGGTGATCTTCACCGTCTTGGGCAGGCCGTTGATCAGGTCGCGGCCCCGGATCTCCATTGCGAGCTCTTGCTCGAGCCGGTATGCCGACCCGATCTTGATCTTGATCTCTTCGGAGGTGCGCTCGCCGATCATCAGGTTGTAGACACGGCGGATGTGGCGGATGATCGCCTCGTCGAGCTTGTTGCCCGCGACCCGGATCGACTGCGACACGACGATGCCGCCCAGCGAGATCACGGCGACGTCCGTCGTGCCGCCGCCGATGTCGACGACCATGTTGCCCGACGGCCCATCGATCGGCAGCCCTGCGCCGATTGCGGCGGCCATCGGCTCCTCGATGATGTCGACCGACTTCGCGCCGGCCAGCTTGGCCGCGTCGCGAACGGCGCGCTCCTCGACAGAAGTGATCTCGGCGGGGACGCAGATCACGACCGACGGCTTGGGCCGGAAGAGCATCGCGAGAAAGGATCGCTGGCGCGTGACCTTCTTGATGAAGTACCCGAGCATCGCTTCGGTCACTTCGAAGTCGGCGATCACACCGTCGCGCAGGGGTCGGATCGCCTGGATGTTGCTCGGCGTCTTGCCGAGCATCAGCCGTGCCTCTTCGCCCACGGCGATCGTCTTGTTGGTGCGCACGTCCTTCGCGACGACGGACGGCTCACGCAACACGATGCCTTTGCCCTTGACGTAGACGAGGACGTTGGCGGTACCAAGATCGATCCCGATGTCGATGACAGTGACTCCCGGACTGGCTCCGCTCGCTGGACACGCGACGGAGCCGTTGTTGAAAACGGCTCTAGGGGGTTCGGCCCCCGGCCCGGGATTCCTCAGCCCCACCGAGATGGGAACCCGGCCACGGACTCTCCCGTATTCGTAGCATACGTTCGCCGTCAGAGAGGGATGATGGGCATCGTGAGATTGTTCGCGATCGTCGCGGCGGCATGTGTCGTCGCCACGGGCGGCGCCATGCCGGCGCGAGCCGCCGAGGCGCCGACGGCAAAGGAGCTGTACCGTCAAGCGCTCGTCGTGATGAACGACCTCATAGAACCGGCGTTCGTGACGTTCCGCCTGGAAGGCATCGGCGAAGGGATGCGGGTCGATTGGACGACGAATACGTGCGATAACCTGGAAGTCAGTTACCGGTCGTTCACGTTTGGAAACAACCGGGTTCGCTGGACGCTCCGACACCGTACCGAAGACGCCAAGACCGAGATCGTGGACGCTGCGGACCGTCACCGGTATGTTTCGACCTTCGATCCGACCTGGCTGAGCACGTACCGTTCGTTGCGCAATGCGCCGTTTCACTTCGGACCCTTGCATTGTCCGTCGGGCCCCGCGCGCAACCAGCCGACGCCGGCGCCAAGCGAACCGCCTGCCAGTCCCGGTCCCGCACTGCAGACGATCGGAACGGTCGTCGCGCTCGGTCCGGGCATCTACAACGTCGAAGACCGCGGTGACCAGGCGTGTGCAAACGGCGATCCGGGTCACGCGCTTCATCTTTGGTCGCGCACGAACAATCCGCGCCACACGCTCTCCGACGTTGTCATCGACCTTCGGTCGCTGCGCTTTTGCTTGGTTCGATTCGCTGTGCGCGACAGCGGTGTCATGGGAGGCACGGTCATCGTCGAGGAGCATTTCGCGGACATCGGCGGCTACTGGATTCGGACTGACGGGTTCTTGGATGGCACGGCGCGCATCGCCGGCATCAAGGCCTTGCACGGCGTGTGGCGCTACCGCTTGTCCGACTTCCAGTTCCCGGCTTCGATACCGCAACAAGCGTTCGTGCAGCCGTCCGCCTTCGATCCGGCGCCGTACTTGCACGCGCAACAGATGGTCGACATCGGTGGGCGCCGTTTGAATCTCTACTGTACCGGCGACGGTTCACCTACGGTCGTCCTCGATGCGAACGAGAGCGCCGATACGTCGGACTGGCGTTTCGTGCAGCCGCTCATCGCAAAACGCACGCGCGTGTGCTCGTACGATCGCGCGGGATTTGGGTTCAGCGATCCAGGACCGTTGCCTCGCGATGCGTCCGCATACGTCAGCGACTTGCGCGCGCTGCTCGAGAAGGCTCCGATCGCGCGGCCGTTCGTTCTCGTCGGCTATTCTTCCAGCACGTTGTCCGCACGCTTGTACGCCGATCGGCATCTGGACGATCTCGCGGGTCTCGTGCTGGTCGAGCCGGACATCGAAGATCAAGAAAAGGCCCTCTTTGCGGTCGCACCCGCGCTCAAAGCGGGCTTCGAACAGGGCTTTGCCGCGGCAAAGGCGTGCACCGATGCGACGGAACATGGTGCATTGAAACCTCACACGCAGCTCTATGACGTGTGTACGTCACTGGACCCGCAGTTGTCGCCAGCGTTGAATGCCGTGGTCGCGAAACGCCAGCTGCGCCCCGAGTGGTGGCAAGCGTATAATTCCGATCAGACGTCGGATAGAACGATCAGCACGACGGAAGTTCGAAACGAGCAACGGCAGTATGGAAACCTGCCGCTCGCCGTTGTCGTGGCCGCGGACCCGTTTGCGCGGGAACCCCTTCCGGCCGATCAGCGGCGCGCAGAGCGTGAGTTCATGAAGAATTTCACCGCACCGTTGGCCACATACTCGTCAGCCGGTTCACGGGTGGAGATCGACGGCTGCGACCACGGCGACATCGCAAGAAATTGCGCTTCGAGCGTTGCCGCAGCGATCGATAAGGTGGTCGACCAAGCGCGCCAGCACCGGTGACGCGACCGAAGAAATGACGCGTCAGCGGAACGAGCGCTATCCATTCATCAATCGCGTACTTGCGCATTGGGACGCGCATGACGTGTCCTACCTTCCGGGCGTGTCGGAAACTGAGCTGAGATCGTTCGAAAAGTCGAACAATTTGCAGCTTCCGGACGACGTACGTGCCTTCTATCGGAGGACGAACGGTGTTCGAGTGCCGGGGACGAGTGGGGTCGACCACGAGCAATACGACTTCTGGCCCCTCCGCGAGCTCAAGCAGGTCGAGGACAACCCGTCGAAGCTGTACTTTGCGGATTTTATGCAGTGGCTTTGGCCGTTCGCTATGGAGCTCGAGGGTCCAGAGCGTGGCGCGATCTACGTTGTACCGGGGAAGTTTATCAAGATCGCACCGTCGTTCGGCGAGTTCATGAAGCTCTACGTCGCGGACGACGAGTCGATCTACTATAGTACGTGGGGGAGAGAAGAGTCGT
>JALYSX010000365.1 GCA_030854585.1 Vulcanimicrobiota bacterium | reverse complement strand
GACTGCACGAGCGCGCGCTCGACGTGCAGCACCTTGATGAGCTTATCGACCATGTGCACCGGGATGCGGATGGTCCGGCCCTTGTCGGCGATGGCGCGGGTGACGGCCTGGCGGATCCACCAGGTCGCGTAGGTCGAGAACTTGTAGCCCTTGCGGTAGTCGAACTTTTCGACGGCGCGGATCAGTCCCTGATTGCCCTCTTGGATGAGATCCAAGAAGAGCATGCCGCGGCCGACGTACTTCTTCGCGATCGAAACGACCAGGCGAAGGTTGGCCTCGGTGAGTTGGCGTTTCGCATCCAGACCGTGCGTGACGATCGCGGAGTCGGCGGAGCCGTTCTTCTTCTTCTCTTCATCGCCGGCTTCGATCGCCATCGCGAGACGCTTTTCGTCGTCCATCGAGAGCAGCGGAACGCGGCCGATCTCCTTGAGATACATGCGGACGGGATCGTCCAGCGACATATTGTCGGGAATCGGATCGGGCTCGCTCTCCTCGACCTCGCCCTTGGCCTCGACGGGCTCGTCGACGACCTCGATACCGAGGGCGACCAGCTCTTCATCGAGATCGTCGCGCATCTCGGGTAGGAAATCTTCGAGGGTCTCGAACATGCGCGAAATCTCGTCTTCCGAGATCGAGCCGCGCTTCTTTCCGGTTGCGATCAGACGTTTCTTGATATCTTCGTATGTCAGCGGCGCGGCTTCGACCGTCGCGGCTGCGGAACTTTTCTTGCGTGCCATTCTTGCTTCTCACCCCCTTTCATCGGAGTCTTTGGCCGTAGTTATTAACGGCTCACCCTTTTAATCTTGCCTTGAGCGCGTCGAATTCGCTGCGCAACTCGTCCGGGACTGGTTGCCCGGCGTCGAAGAGCTGGTCGATTGCGCGGGACAACTCGTCATAACGCCTTCGATGGTCGCCGAGTTGCAGATGCTCGACCACCCGGTCGAGATGTGCCCGCCGCTCGGCGGCATCCCCGTACTGCCGGGTCGTGCTACGGTCCCGGCGCCCGAGATCGGTCAGCACTTCCAGGGCGGCCGGATCCTCCGCGAAGAGCACGTAGAGATCGCCCGTCTCACGAACGCGCCCGACCGATTCGGCGATCCATCGGAAGATCGAACGGTAGACCTCGTTGGTGAAGCGCTCGGCGTCGATGCGATCCGCGTACTCCGCGGCAAGCGCCGGTTCTTCCACGACGACCGAAAGCACCTCGCGCTCGAACGATTGAGGCTGCGCACCCGCAGCCACGTGACGACTTCCGGTGACGCCGGCCGAACCGTACGTCGGGACGAAGTTCGCACCGTTCGCGAAGAAGCGGCTATTCCGAAGGTCGTCTACGTTCACCTTTAGACGACCGGCTACGTAGACGCGCCAACGATCCCACTCTTCACGCGGCGTCATCTCGCGGATCATCTGCTCGGCCGTGCGCGCGATCGCGGAGGGCGAATCGAATCGTCCTTTCAAGCGGTCGATCTGCGGATCGAGCTTGAACTCGATCGACGGCTTGGCGTCCGCAAGCAAGCGCCGGAAGCCTTCGGCGCCATGTTCGCGCACGTACGAATCGGGATCTTCGCCCTTCGGCAGACCGACGACCCGGACGGATCGGCCGGCGTGCTCGAGGACCCTGGTCGCGATATCGATCGCCTTGAACGTGGCCGCCGTCCCGGCGCTGTCGCCGTCGAAGCAGAGGAACACGTTCTCCGCATACTTGCGCACCTGGGTCGCCTGCTCGTCGGTGAAGGACGTGCCGAGCGCCGCGACCGCGTTCTCGAAACCGGCCTGATGCAGCGCGATGCAGTCGAGGTAGCCCTCGACGATGATCAGCGTCTTCTCCTTTTGGGTCGCGCGTTTGGCGACGTTGAGCGCGAAGAGATGCTCGCCCTTGGTGTAGACCGGCGTCGTCGCGGTGTTCAGATACTTCGGCTCTTCGTCCCCGAGCGCACGCCCGCCGAAGGCGATCACTTCGCCGGTCGTCGCGTACGTCGGCACCATCAGCCGGTCGCGATAGAAATCGTACCAACCGCCGCGCTGGCTCGGTTTGAGCAGGCCCGCACGTTCGGCGATCTGCGGATCGACGCCCGCATCCGTCAGGACGTCGCGGAGCGCATCCCAACCGGCCGGCGCGAAACCAAGCCCGAACGTCTCGATGGTCGCGGTCGAGAAGCCGCGCTTCTCGCAGTACGCCCGTGCGCGCGCGCCGGCATCGCTCTTGAGCGAACGGGCGAAGAACTCCGCCGCGATGCGATTGGCTTCGAAGATCGCCTCTTTCTCGCTACGTGCGCGGGCCGCACCCGGCTTCTCCGGTTCGAGTTCGACGTTGGCCTTGCTCGCGAGCATCCGAACGGCATCGTTGAAATCGAGGTTCTCGATCTTGCGCGCGAAGCTGATCACGTCGCCGCCCTCGCCGCAGCCGAAGCATTTGTAGAATCCGCGATCCGGATGGACGTGGAACGAGGGCGTCTTCTCGCCGTGGAACGGGCAGAGCCCGACCATGTCGTTGCCGCGTTTGCGCAATGGGACGTACTGCCCGATGAACTCCGCGATCGGAGTACGGGCATGGATCTCGCGAATGACCGATTCGTCGAACCGCACGGTCGCCAGAGTTCTCGCGACCCCCTGTGGAACACTCTCCGTCATGAGCGTGAAGCGGATATTTGACCCGGTTCATCATTTCATCGAGTTGACGCCGACCGAAGCTCGCCTGCTGGACACGCCCGTCATGCAGCGCCTGCGCCGCCTGCGCCAGCTCGGTCTCGCCTATCTGGCCTTTCCGTCGGCCGAGCACTCCCGCTTCACCCACGCGCTCGGGGCGCTCGCGATGGGGACGCGCGCCTTCGACGTGCTGGTCGCCAACGGTCGCGCGTTCTTTGCCGATGAGGCCGACGTCGCGTACCAGCGACGCCTGGTCCGGGCGGCGTTGGTCCTCCACGATATTGGGCACGGGCCGTTCAGCCACGCCTGCGAGGCCGTCCTCGGGCGACGCCACGAGGACCGGACCCGCGAGATGCTCGGCCGGCCCGAGATGCGGACGCAACTCGACGCGCTCGAGGTCGAGTCCGCCGACGTGCTCGACCTGATCCTGGGCGACGGCAGTGCACGCTATCCGCACCTACGCGAGTTGGTCAGCGGTCCGAATCTGGATGCCGACCGGATGGATTATCTGCTGCGCGATGCCTACTTCACCGGGGTGCAGAGCGGTCGCTACGACGCCGACCAACTGGTCGCATCGCTGCGGCTGATCGAGCGCGAGGGTGGTTGCGTCGTCGGGATCGACGCGCGCGGCGTGGTCGCGCTCGAATCGTTCGTGCTCGCGCGCTACATGATGTTCGCCTCGGTCTACTTCCATCACACGACCCGGATGTTCGAGCGTATCCTCCAAGACGTGCTGCGCGAGCTCTGGCCCGATCCGCACGCGCTCGATCCTATCGACGAGTTCCTCGGCTGGGACGACTTCCGCGTGCTGAACGAACTGCGCGGCCGGCATAGCCCGGCGGCGGAGGCGCTCCGCGAGCGCAAGCGCATCTACAAGCTGGCGGCCGAGTTCAACGCCGAGCACGACCTTAGCAAGTTCGAAGCCCGCGACCGCGCGTTGCGCGACCGCTACGGCAGCGAGAACGTCTGGGCGGACGAGCAGTCCCAGGTGCTCCACCGGCTCCCCCTAGTCGCAGGCGAAGGCACCCCGACTATCTGGGTTCAGTCCGCGGACGGGGTGATCGACGCTCGCCAGGCATCCGACCTGATCGCCAAGATCACCGGGACGGCCTACTGGCGCAAACTCTTCGTGAAGCGAGGAGCGGCCAGTCTGACCTAAAATGACGTCGCTATGGTGACGTCTTTTTCGCGCTCTTGCGCCGCGCTGTTCCTGACCCTGGGGATCGCTCTGCCGGTCCTAGCAACTGCCGCTCCCCGTCCGCGAACCCACCCCGAGCCCTTCGGCCGTGGAATGGCGACCTATCACGCGACCGCGATCGCGCCGTACACGTTCGAGAACACGATTCTCCGGGTACGCTTCGACTTCGTCAAAGGCATCGTCTACGGCCAGGCGACCGAGGTGCTCCACGCCAAGGCCGACGGTCTCGCGACCGTGCCGTTCGACAGCCAGGGTCTGGCCTATAGCGCCGTCGCCGTCAATGGCGACCCGGCCAAGTATCGTGTCGAGAAAGATCATCTCTACGTCGACCTAGCAGCGCCCGCCAAAGCCGGCGACCGGCTCGAGGTGGTGGCGACCTATACGGCCGCGCCGACGCGCGGCATCTACTTCATCCGTCCCGACAAATTCTATCCGAAGATGCAGCCCGAGATCTGGAGCCAGGGCGAGACCGAAGACAACCGTCGCTGGTTCCCGACCTGGGACGAACCGAACGAGAAGACCCCGGTCGAACAGATCGTCACCGTGCCCTCCGGCTGGAGCGTCATCGCCAACGGTTCGCTCAAATCGCATTCCAAGACGCCGACTACGGCGACCTACGACTGGGTCATGAGCGGGCCGATCTCGACCTACCTGATCGCGTTCGCGGCCGGTCCGTACACCACGTTCAATACCGCGACCGTGCGGCCCGACGGCAGCGCGATCCCGGTCGGCTATCACACCGATGCGGCCGACGCCAAATGGGCGACCACGTGTTTCGGCAACACCAAAGACATCGTCGCCTACTTCCAGCACATCATCGGCGTCACGTACCCGTGGGAAAAATACGATCAGACGACGGTCGAGCGCTTCACCGCGGGCGGCATGGAGAACGCGTCGGCGACGACGCAGACAGAGTTCGCGATTCACGCGCCCTGGGCGAACGTCACGAGGCCGTGCGACGGCCTCGTCTCTCACGAGTTGGCGCATCAATGGTGGGGCGACGACGTGACCGCCTCGGATTGGGCGAACATCTGGATCAACGAAGGCTACGCGACCTACTTCGCGGATCTCTGGGCCGAGCATCACTTCGGCGAAGCGCAGTTCCAGTATCAGCGCTATCACGAACAGCAAGCGTACTTCAACGAGACCAGGCGCTACTGGCGCCCGATCGTCGACTACACCTATGCGACCGCCTTCGACTCGTTCGACTCGAGCGGTTATCCGCGCCCCGGCGCGGTGCTCCACATGCTGCGCTACATGTACGGAGATGCAAAGTTCTACGGAGCGCTCAAGTCATACCTGAACGAGTATCAGCACAAGAACGCCGATACGCACCAGTTCTTCACGGCGTTCTCCAAGCCGCTCGGCCTCGACCTCGGCTGGTTCGAACACGAGTGTTCTATCGCGCCGCCTTCCCGCACTACTTCGTCGAACAGTCGTACAATGGGAAGAGCAAGACGCTCACTCTCGACGTCACTCAGAAAGCCCACGACGGCGTACCCTTCCGGATGCCCGTCGCCGTGGCCGTCTACGTGAACGGCAAGGGTCGGACGTTCCAGTTCGTGGCCGACTCGACGCACCAGATCGAACGCATCCCGAACGTGGCCGAGCAGCCGCAGATGGTGCTGTTTGATCCAAACAACAACGTGCTACGCCAACTCGACTATGTCAAGAGCGTCCAGGAGCTGGGCTATCAGGCGCTTCACGCGCCGTATGTCTCCGACCGTCTCTGGGCGATCGATCGACTTGGCAAAGCGAGCAAAGCCGACACGGCCCTCGCGAAGTCGTTCGTGCGCGATGCGGTCATAGCGGATACCTTCTACGGCGTGCGCATCGACGCGCTCGGGGCGGCGACGGCACTCGATGACGCCGACACGGTCCGCGCCGCGTTGCACGACACCGATATCCGCGTGCAGATGGCCGCGGCAGGCGCCGTCGGCGACCTCGAGCATCCGAACAACGCCGCGTTGGTGACGGATCTCAAGTCGCTCGTCAACGCGCACAATCCGGCCCTGGCCGGCGCGATCCTATCCGCCCTGGGCGCGACGAAGGCACCGGGGATCTATCCGATGCTCGTCGCCGGCCTGGGTCGGCACGCCTTCCGCGAACCGATCGTGGCAGGTGCGGTCGACGGGCTAGCGGCGTATGGGGATCTGCGCGCGATGCCGCTGATCAAACCATTCGCGATCTACGGTGCGGACGAATCGATCCGCCCGTCGACGATCGCGGCCGTCGCCACCCTCGACCCCAAGTCCGCGAGCACGCTCGCGTTCATCACTGCAATCGCCAAGACCGACCCGTACTACCGCGCTCGCAGCTCGGCCGTGCGAGCGCTCGGCAAGATCGGCAACGCCTCGACGATTCCGGTGTTGCAATGGATCGAGAAGAACGACACCGAGCTGAACACCCAGAACGGCGCCTGGGACGCCATCCAGTCGATCAAAGACCGCCTCAAACACAAAGCGCGGTAGTGCTTCGGTCTCCTATCGGCCGCGGTGGGTTGCGTCGTAGTCGATCGCCGCTTGGATCTCCGCGCGCGAGCGTTGGAGCAGGTCGAGCGCGGTTTCGCGATGGCCGCCGTAGTCGTGACGGTCTCGCTGGAGATGATCGATGACGGTTTCGATGCGGGTTCGTTCTGCGAGCAGGTCGTGCGCGCTTCCACGCTCGCCACGAAGGTAGGAGGGCATGGTCTGCGCTGAGGCCTGCGACGTAGAGACGGCGCCGGCACCGAACATACCGGCCGAGAGGACGGCCGCTGCGGCCAGGACTGCGAGTCGGTTCATGAATGGAACTCCCAAAAGAAGATGAGGTCGTTATGCAGCGATAACGGCCTCATTTTTTCCAGAGTTTCGGATTCGACGGACTCCTAAGCGCGCTCTCAGATTCTTATAATCGTTCTCTAAAATATCCCGGGAGCGTCCTGACGGGCGAGATGCGCACTATCGCGACATGGCAACGACGTCTCGCTTGATCGCGGCCGCCGAGCGCAACGCGAGCGCCGCGATCGTCAGCGTCGGATTGGCTGTTCCGGTGCTCGGGAAGACGCCGCTGCCGAGCAGGTAGAGATTCGGGTGGTCGTGACTGCGGCAGTCGGCATCGACGACCGACGTCTTAGGGTCGGCGCCCATGCGATACGTCCCGATGATGTGCCCCGCGCTTTGGAACGACTCTTCGTGCTTGCGATAGGTGACGCCGACCGCATCGAAGATCCGGTCGTGAACGCGCTGCGCCTCGGCCATTCCGCGCGTCGTATAATCGTCGACGCGATACGCGACCTTCGGCCGCGGAATGCCGATAGCATCGCGGCTATCCCACGCCACCGTAACGCGGTTTTCCGGGTCGAGCAGCTCTTCGTTCAGGCTTGCCAGCCGGAACTGTCGCGCCGAGGATTCACGCAACGCGTCGCGCAGCTTGGACCCGCGTAGTCCCTGCGCGATCAGCACTTCGGCGTAAACATTGGGATAGCCGACCGGCCACGACCAGCCGTCGTTACCGATCTCGATCCGAAAGGCCGCACGCCCCGTGCGGAACGCACCGTCGCGTAAATTTTCTATCCCCGAGGTCGAGAGCGGTCCGCGATACGGATAGAGCGGCTCCTTCGCGAGGCCCAACTCAGCTGGGTCGGATGGTCGCTCAGGTTGCGTCCGACCTGACCGCTTGCGTTGGCGATGCCGTTCGGCAGCGCCGCGGTGCGCGACAACAGCAGCAGTTTCGGAGTCTCGATCGCGTGCGCCGCGATGACGAAGATCTTCGCCGTCGCCAGATGCGAGCTGCCGTCGGGCTTCTTGTAGCGAACGCCGGTCACGCGCCCGTCCGATCCGAGTTCGACCGAATACGCGATCGCCGAATCCTCGATCCGCGCGCCGGCCGCAGTGGCCTTCTGCGCGTGCACGGCACCGTCGTATTTGGCGCCGATCGGACAGATCGGAATGCAACTCGCGTTGCCGCAGCATGCCGGCCGGTCGTCGAACGGCTCCGAGTTGCGTGCCTGCGGAGTCGACGCAACGTCGAGGCCGAGCGGCGCGACCGCGCTCTTGAGGCGCTGGTCGAGATACGATTGCGGAATCGGCGGCAGTGGATAGGCACCGTCGCGCGGCGCGCCGCCCAGATTCGCCTTGGCGTCGCCCGAAACGCCCATCGCCTTCTCGGCCTCGTCGTACCACGACGCGATGTCCCCGTACGAGAGCGGCCAGTCCATCCCGACGCCGTAGGTCGACCGCAGCTTGAAATCGCTCGGCAGCAACCGCAGCGCCGTCCCGAGCCAATGCCAGGTCGTGCCGCCGACGCGGCGTTCGTAGGTGGCCGAAAACGTTTCCGGCCCCGCCTGCACGTAGTATGCGCTCAGATCCGCAAACGACGGCGTCGGTGCGTAGGGCACCTCCGGATAGGGAGAGCCGACGAACTTCGTGACGGACGTACGGAACAGTCCCGTCGAGGCGCCCCGATCGACCGGCGGTCCCGACTCGAGCACCAGAACGCGCAAACCCGCCGTGGCGAGGTCGAAGGCAGCAAGATTGCCGGCCACGCCGGCGCCGACGATCAGCACGTCGGCGGAAAGTCCGCTCGCCACGGTTACGCCGGCGCCGGAAGCTTGGCCCAGTAGGCGGGCCCCCCGCAGTAGCTGGGCGGCTTCGTGAAGGTGCACGAGCGCCACGCGAGCGCATCTGCCCAGGCCGCACTCGTCAGCGCTCCGTTCGCCAGATACATTCCGGAGTACCAATTCTGCAAGATATCGTTGGTCAGGTCGAGCATCGCGAGCTTCTGAAAGATGCTCGTCTTCTCGAGATCCTCGAGGGTCGCAGGCACCGCGCCTTTCGCGTATCCGGCCTTGGCATAGATCGCGTCAAGCGTCGCCGATTGCTTGGCATCGCTACGGATCGAACCGAGGTAGAGTGCCCCGGCGGTGGCGTCGAGATCGTCGAAGCCGGTCAGCAGCGACGAGAGCGAGAGAAAGCGCCGGGAGTCTTCAGGATCGGGCGTCGCGCTCGGCGCGCCGCCTTTCGCACACGCCGCGAGAACGCCGGCCGAAGCGACCGCCGCCAGGAGCGCCACGAACCGTCTGCGCCGGAGCATCCTCACCACGGTTAGCGAGCGGGCGGATTCTCCCTGGGGAGGGGCCGGTGCGAACCAGCGTCGACGGTGTCTGCCCAGCGCCGGCAGTGTCACCCTCAGGAGCGAGTGTAACGAGCGTCTCAGGCGCGCTACAGTCTCTCTGCGAGATACCCGGAGAGCGCGTCGACGGCGATGCGCTCTTGTTTCATGGAGTCGCGGTCGCGGACGGTGACTTTGCCGTCTTCGAGCGATTCGAAATCGAACACGACGCAGAACGGCGTGCCGATCTCGTCTTGGCGACGATAGAGCTGGCCGATGTTGCCTTCGTCGTACTGCGTGCGTACGCCGCGCCTGCGCACGT
>JALYSX010000364.1 GCA_030854585.1 Vulcanimicrobiota bacterium | reverse complement strand
CCCCTTCTGCTGTCTGTGGCGTCCTTAGAGCGGGTGGGCGTAGGCCTCGTTGCTGTTGAAGCGCCCGAAGGTGGCCGGGTCGCTCCGGTAGAGCGTCTCCAGATCGCTGATACGATGATCGTCGCGCGGGTGATCCGAGAGCGCCTCGAAGGTGCCGCTGCCGCCCGAACTCAGGAAGCGTTTGAAGAGCCAGACTGAGCCCCATGGGTTGTAGCTCGCGGCCGCGCACATGTACGCGCCGGTGTGGTCGGCGTTGGTCTCGACCTGGCGCGAGAATTTTCCGGCCTCGGCGGTCGCGCCGATGTTGATGGCCGCCTGAGCGAGTCCGCTGTTGTGCGTAAGCATGCTCAAGATGCCTCCGATCAGCCCGATCGTCTGCATGCGCGGTTGCAGATTCATCACATCGTGATGGATATCGTGCGAGGTCTCGTGGCAGAGGACGTTCGCCAACTCTTCCTGATTCTTCGCATACGTCATCATCGCGGTCGTCACGTAGACGTTTCCGCCGGGCACCGCGAAGGCATTGGGTTGCGAGTCGTTGACGAGGATGAAGCGGAACGGCGTGAAGTACTTCCGATCGGCGACCGCCGCGATCCGTTTCGCGATCGGATTGAGCTTCGCATAGTACGGCGACTGCGTGACGATCTTGCCTTGCTGTTGCAGCTGTTGGTACTCTTGCTGGCCGATCTGGAGTTCTTGCTGTTGCTCGGCCGTATAGGCCGCGGCCGGCAGCGCGCAGCCGAAGACGAATGCGCAGGTCAGGAGAAGGGCTGGAAGACGATGTTTCATTGCTACCTCGTAACGCATCGTCCCCCGCAATCGTTCGCTCAAAACAAGAAGGCGCCCGCCGAAGCGAGCGCCTTCCATCTTGGTGGAACCGCGGTTTAGTGGACCAGGAAGCCGACGAGGAGGAGTGCGACGATGTTGAGCACTTTGATCATCGGGTTGATGGCCGGACCCGCCGTATCCTTATACGGGTCGCCGACGGTGTCGCCGGTGACGGCGGCCGCGTGCGCGACCGAACCCTTACCGCCGAAGTTGCCGTCTTCGATGTACTTCTTGGCGTTGTCCCAGGCGCCGCCGCCGGTCGTCATGGAGATCGCGACGAACAGACCGGTGACGATCGAGCCGACCAGGATGCCTCCCATCATCTGCGCGCCGGTGTTGCCCTTGAAGACGTTCCAGACGGTGAGCAACACGACGATGACCGGCACAAGGACCGGGATCAGCGCCGGGACGATCATCTCTTTGAGCGCCGCCTGCGTGACGATATCGACGGTCGTGCCGTAGTCCGGTTTCTGGGTTCCGTTCATGATGCCGGGGAACTCGCGGAACTGGCGACGGACTTCTTCGACGACCAGGCCGCCCGCGCGTCCGACCGCTTCCATCGAGAGCGATGCGAACACGTAGGGAAGCAGACCGCCGATGAACAGGCCGGCGAGCACGTAGGGATCGCCGATGCCGAACGAGACAGGGTGGGTCGCGCAGGCCGCGTGCGATTCGACGCAATGGTTGGTGAGCTCTTGGATGAACGACGCGAACAGCACGACGGCGGCGAGCGCGGCAGAACCGATGGCGTAGCCTTTGGTGACGGCCTTGGTGGTGTTGCCGACGGCGTCGAGCGGATCGGTGACGTTGCGCACGTCCTCCGGCATTTCGGCCATCTCGGCGATACCGCCGGCGTTGTCCGTGATCGGGCCGAACGAGTCGATTGCGACCACGATACCGGCCATCGAGAGCATCGCCATGACGGCGATGCCGACGCCGTAAACGCCCGCGAGCGTGTACGAGACCAGGATGCCGAGCACGATGACGATCGCCGGCAAGGCGGTGCCCTGCATCGAGACCGCGAGGCCCGCGATCATGTTGGTCGCGTGACCGGTCGCCGACGCGGCGGCGATCTTTTTCACGGGTGCGAACTGCGTGCCGGTATAGTACTCGGTGATGAACGTGATCAGGCCGGTGATCGCGATACCGACCAAGGCGCAGAAGAAGATCGCGTTCGGATCGACGCTGCTTCCGGCGAAGACTTGGTGGCTGACGTACCAGAAGCCGATCAGCGAGAGCACGCCCGCCACGCCCATGCCCATGTAGAGGGCGGACATGATCGACGTCTTTGTGACTTTGCCGACACCGACCAGCATCGTGCCGATGATCGAGGCGACGATCGAGAACGCGCCGAGCAGCAGCGGGAAGGTGACCGCGCCCGGGATCTTGTTGCCGATGACGAGGTTGCCGAGCAGCATCGCGGCGACCGTCGTGACGCAGTACGTCTCGAACAGATCGGCGGCCATGCCGGCGCAGTCGCCGACGTTGTCGCCGACGTTGTCGGCAATGACGGCGGGGTTGCGCGGATCGTCTTCGGGGATGCCGGCTTCGACCTTGCCGACCAGGTCGGCGCCGACGTCGGCCGCCTTCGTATAGATACCACCGCCGAGGCGGGCGAAGACCGAGATCAGCGAGCAGCCGAACGCGAGTCCGACCATCGCGCCGAGCGACCTGCCGACGTCGCCGGCGTTGATGTTGAGCAGGACCATGTAGTAGCCCGAGACCGCAAGCAGTCCGAGGCCGACCACCAGCATGCCGGTGACGGCGCCGCCACGGAACGCGACGTTGAGCGCCGGTTTGAGCCCGCCGCGCGCGGCTTCGGCCGTGCGGACGTTGGCCCGGACCGAGACGGTCATACC
>JALYSX010000358.1 GCA_030854585.1 Vulcanimicrobiota bacterium | reverse complement strand
ATGGCCGGTTACGCCAAGAACGTGTTCGTCACGCTCTTCAAGGACGGCAGCGCGTCGGTCGAAGACGACGGGCGCGGCATTCCGGTCGACATGCACAAGGACGAGAAGCTCCCCGCCGTCGAGGTCGTCATGACGATCCTGCACGCGGGCGGCAAGTTCGGCAAGGGCGGCTACAAGGTCTCGGGCGGCCTGCACGGCGTCGGTATCTCGGTCGTGAACGCGCTCTCGGAGTGGATGGTCACGCGCGTCAAGCGCGACGGCCAGCTCTACGAGATGCGCTTCGAACGGGGCATCACGGCACAGAAGCTCAAGAAGCTCGGTAAAGCCGAGGGCGGTAGCGGCACGATCCAGACTTGGATGGCCGACAAGACGATCTTCGACACGACCGAATATCACTGGGACGTACTCGCCAAACGCCTGCGCGAACTCGCGTTCCTCAACCGCGGTCTCTCGATCACGCTGCGCGACGAGCGCGGCGAAGAGCTGCGCGAACGCAACTTCAAGTTCGAAGGCGGCATCATCTCGTTCGTCGAGTGGCTGAACGAGAAGAAGGATCCGCTCCACGAGATCATCTCGACGCATAACGAACGCGATGGGGTCGACGTCGAAGTCGCGATGCAGTGGACGGACACGTATACCGAACTGATCTACGCGTACGCCAACAACATCAACACGACCGAAGGCGGCATGCATCTGACCGGCTTCCGGACGGCCGTCGGCAACGCGGTCAACGGGTACGCCAGGAAGCGCGGCATCCTCAAGGAATCCGAAAGCAACCTTTCGACCGACGACGTGATGGAAGGCCTGACCGCGGTCGTCTCGGTCAAGCTCGAGAACCCGCAGTTCGAAGGACAGACCAAGACCAAGCTCGGCAATGCGCCGGTCCGCAGCATCGTCTACGGTCTGGTCAACGAACGCCTCGAGTTCTTCTTCGAAGAGAATCCGAAGCACGCGCGCGCGATCATCGAGAAGACCATGCAGGCCCAGCGCGCGCGCGAAGCCGCCAAGAAAGCGCGCGACCTCTCGCGTCGCAAGAACGCGCTCGAAGGTTCGGGGCTGCCCGGCAAGTTGGTCGACTGCAAGAACACCAATCCGGCCGAGAGCGAAGTCTTCTTGGTCGAAGGTGATTCGGCCGGCGGAACGGCCAAGGGCGGACGCGATCCGAACTCGCAGGCGATCCTTCCGCTGCGCGGCAAGATCCTCAACGTCGAGAAAGCCCGCCTGGACAAGGTGCTCGGGAACGAAGAGATCCGCACCATGATCACGGCGCTCGGCACCGGTTTCGGCGACGAGTTCGATACCAAGAAGCTGCGCTACCACAAGATCATCATCATGACCGATGCCGACGTCGACGGATCGCACATCCGGACGCTCTTGCTGACGTTCTTCTATCGGCAGATGAAAGCGTTGGTCGAAGACGGCTACGTCTATATCGCCCAGCCCCCGATCTACGGGATCAAGAAGGGCAAGAAGCAGTGGTATGCGTTCTCCGAAGCCGACCTGAAGGCGGTCATCGGCGACGCCGACATCAAAGACTTCCAGATCCAGCAGTACAAGGGCCTGGGCGAGATGGACGCCGAGCAACTGGCCGTCACGACCATGGAGGTCGGCAATCGCCGGCTCAAGCGGATCACGATCGAGGATGCGGTCGAAGCCGAGCGGATCTTCACCGATCTGATGGGCGACAAGGTCGAACCCCGCAAGCAATACATCTTCGACTACGCCAAAAGCGTCAAGAACCTCGACCTCTAAGCAAGCGACACGGAGGCCTCCTGTCTCGTTCCGGGTAGTATGAGGGAGCGTGCGTAAGCGATGGTGGGCCGGCCTGGCGGCCGCTGTGGTCGTAGGAGGGCTCGTGGTCGCGAATCGGCACGCGCTCCTTCGCTTCACGCTCGAACGCTCGATCGGCTTGGCGACCGGCTATTCGGTCAGCATCGGCGACCAGCGACTCGGCCGCGCTCACGGCGCGCTCATCGGCGTCCACGTCACCCGCAACGGCGAGCCGGTCCTGGACGCTTCCCGGATCGACATCTCGTACTCGTTGCGCGATCTGCTGCCGGGCAGCTCTCATCGATACGGGCTGACTTCGATCACGATCGCCTCCCCCGCGTTCACTGCGATCCGCCATCGCGACGGCACCTACAACATCATTCTGCCGACCGCGAGCGCGCCGGTCGCGGCCGTTCCGGGCCGCCCGAATCCGGTGCCGCTCCGCTTCGACCTGCGCATTCGCAACGGGCGCATGACCCTGCTCGATCAAGCCGAGTACGCGCGCTCCCACACCTCCCAGAGGGTCGTCAACATCGCAGCCGATGCGACCATCGATCCCGCCGCGCGCACCCACTACGATGCGACTGGCACGCTCGAAGACGTCAAACCCGAACCGTTCCACGCGGTCGGCACGATCGACGAGCTGCGTGGCTACGCGCTCCATCATCTACAGGCCAAGGCGATTCCGATCCGCACGATTGGCAACTTCGTGATGAACTCGTCGGCCCTCCGGATCCTGGCCGGCACCGCGCACAACCTGGACGCACGCCTCTACGCGCTCGACGTCGTGCCGAACGTGCCGATCGCGTATCACGTCGGCGCGAGCCTGGACGTCGCGGACGGACAGCTCTACATCGCCACGCTCGCCCAACCGCTCGATAACATCAGCGGCCGGTTGCAAATCGTCGATGA
>JALYSX010000322.1 GCA_030854585.1 Vulcanimicrobiota bacterium | reverse complement strand
CGTGACCAGGCGCCCGATCCGATCGACCAGCACGCCGACCGGGAGGCTCCCGAGCAGGTTGGCGAACATGCCCGCGCCCATCGCCAGCACGATCGAGCTCTCGACCGCACCGTCGGCAAGCAACGCGAGCGGCATCGAACCGGTCGGCAAGTTGCACGCGAACTCGAGCACGATCGTAGCGCCCAGCAGAACGGCGTACGGGCGATTAAAGGTCACGTCGCCGCGGGAATCTCCCGGAACTGCGTGCGGTAGAGGCGCGCGTAGAGGCCGGGCCGCCCGATCAGTTCGGTGTGCGTCCCGCTCTCGACGATCCGGCCGCCGTCGACCACGAAGATGATGTCGGCGTTCTGCACGGTCGAGAGGCGGTGCGCGATCACGAGCGAGGTGCGGCCGCGCATCGCGATCTCGAGTGCGGCCTGGATGGCGGCCTCGTTCTCGGAGTCGAGCGCCGATGTCGCTTCGTCGAGGATCAGGATACGCGGATCCTTGAGCAGGACGCGCGCGATCGCTAGGCGCTGGCGCTCGCCGCCCGAGAGCTTGTGCCCGCGCTCGCCGACGATCGTCTGGTAACCGGCGGTGAGACTCGTGATGAACTCGTCGATGTTCGCCTTACGCGATGCGTCGCGCAGTTCTTCGTCGGTCGCGTCGACCTTGGCATAGCGCAGATTGGCCGCGATCGTGTCGTGGAACAGGTACGTCTCTTGCGACACGATCCCGATGTCGCGACGGAGCGATTCGAGCGTGACCGTGCGCGCGTCGTGCCCATCGATCGAGACGATGCCCGATTGCGGATCGTAAAAGCGCGGTACGAGTTGGGTGATGGTCGACTTGCCGGCGCCGGAGGGGCCGACGAAGGCGGCGATCTGTCCCGGCGCGACGTGGAGCGTGACGCCGCGGAGGATCTCGCGATCCGGTGAGTAGGAGAAGTGGACGCCGTCGAAGCGCACGTCGCCGGCCACGTTCGGAAGCGCGACGGCGTTCTTCGGAACGTACTCTTCGGTCTCGTTGTCGAGATATTCGAAGATGCGCTCGAAGACGGCGAGCGCGCTCACGATCTGCACCTGCACGCCGGCGAGCGCCGCTGCCGGCCCGTACAGGCGCGTCGCGATGTAGCCGATGAAGGCCGAGATCAAACCGATCGTGATCGCCGGATCGTTGTGGAAGGCGATCCATCCGCCGACCAGCCAGACGATCGCGGGCCCCATCGTGACCGTCGCGCCGATCGAGGCCATGAACCAGCGGCCGACGCTTGCGAGCCGGATCTCGAGGGCCATCAGATTGGTGCCGACGTCGTAGAAGCGTTTGCGTTCGTAGCCCTCACGCGCGAACGACTTGATGAGCGCGATACCCGAGACGGAGAGCGTCTCCTGGGTGATCGACTCGATCTGATCGCGCTGTTCGCGGGTCTTCTTGCGGATGTCGTACATCCGGCGTCCGACGGAGTTCAGCGGCAGGACCATGAACGGGACGATCACGACCGAGACGAGCGCGAGCTTCCAGTTCCAGATGAACATCCAGCCGACCGCGGTGACGATCGAGACGACGTTCTGTACGATGGTGGTGAGCGTTCCGGTGACGACGTTGTCGACGTTGTCGACGTCGCTACTGACGCGGTTCATGATCTCGCCGGTCTTGGTACCGGTGAAGAACGAGAGCGGCATCTTGTGCAGATGTGCGACCAGGCTCGTGCGGATATCGCGCATGATGCCTTCGCCGACGATCGAGTTGATGTAGCCTTGGGCCACGCCGATCGCGGCCGCGATCAGCGCCGAGCCGAAGATGAAGCCGACCAGCTTGGCGAGCAGCGCGTAGTCTTTGTGCGGGAAGGCGACGTCGATGATTCGGGCGCTTAGGTAGGCGGGGATCAGGCCGAGGATCTGTACCAGGCAGATGCAGACGAGTACCAGCGTTAGTTGCTTCGCGTAGGGCAAGAAGAGCGCGCCGATCCGTTTCCAATCGACGCGCTTGCCGCTGGTGGGCTTGTTCGGCATGTACATGCTCGACCACATCAAGTGGCCGCCGCCACTCATAATATTATTTCGCTCCTCAGGGTGAAAG
>JALYSX010000239.1 GCA_030854585.1 Vulcanimicrobiota bacterium | reverse complement strand
ACGACGAGGACAGCGAACGCACGTTGCTCGACGTGATGGCTTCGCAGAAGACCTCGGATCCCGAGGAACTGGTCGTAACGCAGGAAGTCTCGGACGACATCCGCCAGCGCATTCGCCAGAATCTCTCAGAACTGGAATCGCAGGTCCTCGAATCGTATCTCGAAGGGAAGTCATACCAGGAGATGGCGCGCGATCTCGGTCGTCACGTCAAATCGATCGACAACGCGCTCCAGCGCGTCAAACGAAAGATCGAAAAAAATCTGAGCGAGTTCGAGTTCTCCGCTCCGTAAGATAGAAGACCCGAGCTAATGCCCGGGTCTCTTTCGTCGCACTAGCCTCGGCCGCGTCATCCCGAGGAGCGACCGCAGGAGCGCCTCGAAGGACGTCTACGAGAACCGCTTGACGACTCGCTCCAACACGGCGTCGCGCTCGTCGAGCGGGTCGACGACGAATGTCTCGGTCGCGCTCCCCGGCGTCTGCGGATCGATGCAGACGGTGACCTTCCCCAGCGCGCAGACGTCCATGCAACTGGTCCCGAGCACGCGGACCTTGCCCCAGAGCTCGCGTTCCTTGAGTTCTTTCTTGAGCCAATCGCGCAGGCTGAAATCGCCGATCTTCGTCGCGATCTCCGGCGTCTCGTCGGGGATCCGCTCTTCGGAGCACTTCTTGCACACGAGCACGAGCCCGGACCCGAGCCACTTGGGTTGTACGTCTTGCATGATTCCCGCAGAAGCGTTGGAGCCGACGGCCGGAGTTGAACCGGCGACATCCACATTACAAGGGTGGCGCTCTACCAACTGAGCTACGTCGGCGTGGTGAAGTGCCTTTCTCTTCAAACGGCGTGCAACGCTATCCTGGGCTCCGGCCACTCCGGACCGAGCAAGCGCGTTTAGACCGCATTTTTCACGGGCAGGACCTAGCTGTCAGTGCTAGGGGGTTGGCTATGGATCTGTCATTGCGGTCGAATGCGCGAGAACCGATAGCGAGCGCGGTCGAAGCCGCGTCCGGCGGCTGGATGGAGAAGATGTTGGCGATGGAGCTGGCCGTATTGGAGGCCGCCGCGCCGCATGCTGATCGCTACTGGGTGGCGACGCTCTGGGGGCGTCCGGAGCAGCCGTCCGTGCCGAACGAAAGCGATTGCTGTGAGATCGCCGGGCGATTCGGAACGGCCGATGAAGTCGTCCGCAGAAAATGGAGCGAATGGTACGCGACGCTCACCGGCGGCGACGTCGTCTCGGTCTGGACGGGAATCGACATCGAGCAGTTGCACTACGGGCGTTCGCATCGCCGCGCGCCGTAGACGGAAGATCATCATGCCGGATGCAACCTGGAGACCGCACGAAAAGCACGGAACGCTGACCGCGCAGAGCGACCTGCCCGACAGCGCCTTCGCATTTCCGAAGTCCCGCAAGGAACCGATGACGGATGCCAGCCACGTGCGAAACGCGTTGGCCCGCTTCGATCAGGTCACCGGCGCTACCGAAGAAGAGCGTGCACTGGCCCACGCGAATATCAAGCGTGCCGCTAAACACTACGGCGTGGAGATTTCGCGGGATTGAGGATGAGGTAGTCGACGGCGTCGGCTACCTCATCCTGCGTCGGGGCGGGATCGCCGCGCTACTTGACGACGTGCCAATCGTAGATGACGTACTGCACGCCGGTTGCGGTGACCGTGAGGGTCCCGTCGCCGAACGCGTCGACTCGGAACGTCGCGATCTGGGAACCGGCATTGGAGATCGTGCCGGTGACGAAGCCCACGGTCGTGGGCGGGACGCCGGCGTTGGTGACGACGTCGAGCGTCGAGTCGTTCGCGAGTTGGGCATTGGTGATCGTCAGGTTGACGAGAATCGAGCCGTGGAACGTCGCGACGACCGGGATCGAGTAGGATCCGGTCGATGCACCGCCGCTCAGCGTGAACATGGGCGTGACGATCGGGCAGGCCACGTTCTGCGTACCGGTGCCGATCGAGAGCGCGCCGATCGCGCCCTTATAGTCGGCGCCGGCGTGGGTCGCGCTCCAGGTGACCGTGCCGTCGCCGTTGACGGTGCGTGTCGCCGAACCGCTGGTTCCGCCGTTCCAACCGAACGTCTCGTTGAGGTTCGCGATGCCGGTCGCGTTGAAGCCGGCCGAATCGCTGCAGTACGTATTCACGCTCCCGCTCTGCGGAAGGACGACCTGTTCGTGATCTTCGTCGATGGTCTTAATACCCGCGAGATCCAGACTCCCGACGACGACGCGATCGAACCCGGTCGCGACCTTCGGGAATCCGTTGGAGTCGAACGTGGCGTTGCCGATCGTGGTAGCTTCGGAGCGGGTGGCGATCGGCGTGCCGTTGCCTTGCGCGTACATCTTGACCGTGCGCTGGACCGTCTCCGAGGTCGCGCCGGTCGAGGCGAACGTCCGCACGGCGTCGCGCGCCGTCTGGGTGCACGCGGCGTCGTAGAACAGGATGGTCTCGGTCGAGTTCGGGTCGCCGGCCTTATCGGGCGAGAAGAACTCGGTGTAGTTGGCACACGCGCCGTTGCTCGCAATGCCCTCGATGGCCCCTTGGGCCTGCTGCGAGGAAGCGCCGTTGTCGTCGGCGATGCCCTTGAGCGGTGACCCGAGGGCGTTGGTGGCGGCGATGGCCGTCTCTGACTGGCTGGACGCGGAGCCGTTCCCGCTGCTGCCGCTACCGCCGCCGGGGAGTACGCCGCCGCCCCCGCCGCCGCCACAGCCCGCCAGGATCGTCGCCAGCGCCACGGCGCCGAATGATGCGAAAGTTCGTTTGGTCATGGTGCCCTCCGATAAGCAAGAATCGTTGAGAAGAAGCCTGCTTCGTTTATAGGGCTACGGGCGGCCGCGTGCATGAACCCGTGGCGAGAGGACGGTGAGTGGTTCGTGAGAGGCTTGCGACCTGGTCGCAAGCGAGAAGCGATTTTTTCAGCTTGCGAGGAGGCGGCGCCCGTGGTATCGTACTTTGCGCAGCCGCGTCCTCGGGACGCGCGTGGGTAGGTGGCCGAGTGGTTAATGGCACCAGACTGTAAATTTGGCTCGCGAAAGTGATACGTAGGTTCGAATCCTACCCTGCCCACCAGCTCTCTTCTGACCGGTCCGCGGGCGTTGCATAATGGTAATGCCCTTGCCTTCCAAGCAAGAGTCGCGAGTTCGATTCTCGCCGCCCGCTCCAAAAAACGCTCGTTTCGACGGGTGTTTTTCTTTCTCGGTGCTTCGGATGGTGACCAAATGGTGACCAAATGCGATGTAACGGGAATTCCCCCTGATACGCCGGCGGAGCGCAACATTTCTGGAGGTTTCTTCCCGATGCCTATTTGAGATAGGACGGTTTGGTGCAATGAATTTCGTTAAGATCACCCGGCCTTATTCCGCCTAGGAAGCTGGGGCTATGCGCTTCAGGGCCTCGACCACGGCGCTGATGAAAGACTCGCTGCCACCGTGACCGGCGTCGCTCAACAAATGGAGCTTACTCGTCGTCCATTCCTTGGAAAGGCTCCGAGCAGTATTGACCGGACTACTGACGTCCAATCGCCCGTGAATCAAAGATCCCGGGATCCCGTTCAAGATACCCGCGTTCCGAATCAATTGTTCATCTTCGAGGAACGCAGCATTCTTCCAATAGTGGGTGACCAATCGCGCTAATCGAAGGCGGAACTCGGCGTCTTCGAATCGTGGGTTCGGTCTACGGCCCGGACTCAGCGAGACATGAGCATCTTCCCAAGCGCACCATTCTCGCGCTGCACGGTCTCGGACTACCGGATCGCGATCGAAGACCATCGCAGCGTATGAATCGACCAGTGGGCGATCTCTCAGTGCAGCGGGAACAGCTGATGCAAAGTGTTCCCATTCCCGAGGGAAGATAACTCCAACGCCTTCAGTCAGCCATTGGACCTCGCGTCGCGACGTCGTAGTGACGAGTGCCAGTAGGAGAGCGTTTACCCGCCCAGGATGAGCCTGAGCGTATGCGAGGGCAAGCGTCGTCCCCCACGACATCCCGAGAATCGCCCAGCTGTCGATCGCAAGGCGTTGTCTCA
>JALYSX010000248.1 GCA_030854585.1 Vulcanimicrobiota bacterium | reverse complement strand
AGAAACGCAACGACGTCCTCGACTTGTTGGGCTGTCAGGATCGGTTTTTCGGCGAACGCGGTGCCGACGTCGCGCAGGCCGGTAACCCGGTAGTACGCCGGCATGATCGTCTGCGGGTCGAGAACCTTCATGTTCACCACGCGCAAGCGCAGTTCGGCCGGGCTGAGTCGCATACCGACGCCGTGCAGATCGGGACCGATGTTGCCCGGATCTTCGGCCGCAATTGGAAAAGCGTGACAGCTCAGGCAGTTGCCGAGCTTGCGATCTTCGACGACTTTGCGGCCCTCCGCCGGATCGCCGGGGTGGCCGGTGAGCGACACGGGGATCCCGTCGGAGACGACGCGATATGCATTCACCGGTGCAGGTTTTGCAACCGGCGCAGGCTCGGGGATGGGCTGCGACGCAGCGCCCGTGAACTCCATCGTTGCGAGCGCAACGCACGGAAGAACGATCTTCCACGCAGCGGTCAACCCGTTCACGAAGAGCACGCCGGCGACTCCTTGATCGATCGCACGCTTTGATCGAGAAGGCCCCAAAACTGTTCGTTGCCGATGTAGCCGGTTATGCGTGCAAACTCGCGACCGCAATGAATCACGACGAACGTCGGCGTAAAGCGCACGCCGCCGACGGAGCGGAGATCGACCGGGCGCGGTGCGTGGAGGTCGACGCGCCGCAGCGGAAACGCTTTGCCTTCGTCGGTTTTCGCATATGCGGCGCCGACGTCGCGGTCCCACGCAGCGCAGAAGGGGCAGCCGGCCTGCTCAAACATGACCAGCTGGTCGCGCGCCGCAGGCGGAACGCCAGCTTGCACGCGAACGCCGCAGGATACGACAAAGAGAGCAACCAGGCATGCGATTGCTCGACATTTTGCGTGCGACATTCGTCGGGGTCGTTGGCCGCGGGGCGTGTCTCGGCCTCGCTGCGCCGCATTGAATAATGCGATACACCGTATCGCAAATCCAGATATGAGGGCTAGCGTGCCCTTGGCCTTACGCCGACAGAAGCTCCCGTCGGTCCTCCGCAAAGCGCGTGGTGAGCCAATTGGCGAAGCAGGCAGCACCCTGGGGGATCGCTCTGCCATCCGGGACCGCGACGTGGAAGGTCCGCGAGAGGTCGATGTCCGCGAGCTCGAGCACGGCAACCGTGCCGAGGGCTAGCGCACCGGACAGCGCGGTTTCGGACAACAGCGCGAGACCGATACCGGCTTCGACGCACGAGACGACTTCGGCATTTCCCTCGAGCTCGAATGCGATCTCCAGGCGCTCGAATCGCCGGCCCAACCGTTGCTCGATCAAAAGCCGCGTCCCGGACGCCCTGTCGCGCAACACGAACGGGTACCGGGCGATCTCGTCGAGCGTGGTCGTTTCGCGGCCGGCGAGATCGTGTCGAGCCGGCACCGCCACCAAGAGACGGTCGACGTGAAAGGGAATCAGCCGCGCACCCGGCATCTCAACGTTTCCCTCGACGAGCGCGATGTCGGTTTCACCGGCGCGCAGCCGCACTTCCGCGTCCTTCACCGTTCCGCTGGTAATCCCCAAGGTCAGCTCGGGATGGGCCTTGGCGAAGAGCGACACGATACGAGCGACGGATGTCTCGCACACGGTTCGCGTGCACGACACCGCGATCCGCCGCGTATCCGCGGTGATGGCCTCGCGAAGACGGTGCTCGAGCGCTGCGACGCGCGCCAAGATCTCGCACGCCTCGTCGTACAGAATTTGCCCGAGCGGTGTCGGAACGAGCTTCCCGTCGCGGCGTTCGAACAGCGGGCCGCCCGCGTGTGACGAAAGAGTCGCAACCTGCGTCGAAACGGCCGATTGCGCGAGGTACAGCGCCTCCGCGGCGCGCGTCATACTTCCCAGCTCCGCGACCCGAGTAAACGTCCGCAACAGAGCACAGTTGAGCGATGATGCAAAATCGTCACGTCGAGCTCGATCCATACATCCTCCAAAAGCGGCGGTTCACGTCGGCGTCGACGTTCCCGGAGATCCGTCCTCAGCACAGGCGACGCAGGCCATCACCGAGTCTGATGCCGCCTGTGAATCGTGGGCCTAGTGTTCTGAATCGCACGTCGTAAACCTGGCGGTAGGGCCCTGCCGCACGAGGTGTTCATGCTATTTCAACAATATTACCTCGACTGCCTCGCGCACGCGTCGCACTTGATCACATCCCAGGGATTGCTGCCGTCGTCCATCCTCGAGGCGACGTCGACTTCTACCCGGAAGACGCGCAGCGGCTCGGCTTCGGCAGCGATTCCTTCCGGGGGCCGTTGGGCTGGGCTTTCTCACCGGCTTCCTTGGTGTCGGCGGCGGTTTTTTGATCGTTCCCGCACTCGTCCTCGCCGTCGGACTGACGATGCCAACGGCAGTCGCGACGTCGCTGGCCATCATCGGCTTCAACTCGTTCGTGAGCCTCGCAATACGCAGCGCTTCGGCTTCGATCGAGTGGAAGATCATTGCATTGTTTCTTCTCGGCGGTATCGCCGGAACGTCAGTGGGCACCGCGATCGGGCGACGCATGGACCAGCGGCTGCTCAAACGTGTCTTCGCGAGTGGGCTTGGCCTTCGCAGCCGGATGCGGCGCCGGCGTGGCCGCAACGGCGAAGAGCGGCACGACGGCAAGTGCCGCCACGATAGAAAGGGCCTTCACGCGACTATCACTTTGTAGGTCTGAATCTCGTTGCGCATGTACCTCCGGTTCCAGATGGCGTGCCGGTTTGCGTGCCTTCGTCGTTTGCGACGGCTCGACAGGCAAGAGTGTAGCTCTTGCCGCGGAGATCTCGATCGACTTGACCCCGCTGCCGCCGTCGAACGCGATTCCGCGAACGGAGGTGCGGCCGGCTTTCATGGATAGCCCGTCAGTCACGTTGGTG
>JALYSX010000186.1 GCA_030854585.1 Vulcanimicrobiota bacterium | reverse complement strand
TGTGCAGAGAGAGATGCAAACGCTCGACGTCATGGGCGTGGCGGCGTTGCTCAAAGCGGCGGGCGGATCCGAATTACAGTCGTCAATCGCGGTGCTGGTCGGCACCGGCTTGCGGCGCGGCGAACTCCTCGGTCTTCGGTGGTCCGATCTGGACCTCTCCATCGGACGCTTGGCCGTTCGACGAAGCGTAGAGATGATCGACGGAAAACGTCAAGAGAAGCCCCCAAAGACTGCGCGCAGTGCTCGCACTCTCGCCCTCGCTTCGTTCGTCGTCGAAGCCCTGCGTCGTCAGAAAGGCGAACAGAACGAACGCCGACTCGTGCTCGGGCTCGGGCGCGACGAGAACGCCTACGTCTCCGATCGCTCCGACGGTACGCCGTGGAACCCCGACTCGTTCTCATGGTCGTTCGCGGAACTTATCCGGCGTTCGAAGCTCCCCCGGATTCGGCTCCATGACCTGCGGCATAGTCACGCCACACTCGCGCTCTCGGCCGGGACCGATCTCAAGACGATCTCGGCGGCGCTTGGTCAAAGTTCGATCGCGGCACGGCGAATACATACGTACATGCTGTGGAGGCGATGCAGCGCAGTCATGCCGACCGGATCAACGCAATGCTCGGAGAGACGGTCGCGAGCGCCTTAGCTGCGTCATCCGAGGCCGTTTTCGGGCGTCCAGTGCCACAGCGGTGCCACAACATGTCGCAAACAAGGGAAAACCCGCGTGGTTATGCGGGTTTAATGGTAGCCCCAACGGGATTCGAACCCGTGCTACCGCCGTGAGAGGGCGGCGTCCTAGGCCTCTAGACGATAGGGCCGTGGCTCCCGGTCAGAGATTCGAACTCCAATAACAGGCTTCAGAGGCCTGCGTCTTACCGTTAGACGAACCGGGAACGGCGACGGTGCCTATACTACAGGGGTTGCACCCATTCTTGCAAGGGCCTTTGCACGTTTATTGAGCCCCCGTAGGTATCGGTCTGGCTGTGGCAATTCGGGCAAAGCATTCGGAGATTCTCGAGGCGATTGTCATCCCCGACTCCGTTGATGTGATCGATGTGGCACGTCAAGCGGCGGCCGAGCCACTCGGATATCCCGCATGTTGAGCAGCGGTTTTGTAGTAGCCCGGCTTCGAGAAGTCGCGTCTTGCCGTTCTGGCGGGATTTTGCTTGCGCCAGGACCCGTGCGATAGGCCAAGCTCGAGCGCGGGCTTTCAACTCGCCGCGAGCCACCGCTTTCGTCCACGATGCCGCGGCGAACCGGGATCTCGCTCGGCATTCCCCATAGCTATGCCCCACTTCATAATAGGCTTGGACCTCGCCCCAATCATGCTTCGGGCGGCTGTCGGCAAATCGCGCCGCCTGCGCGCGGAGCTCTCCGCGTCGGATGGCCTTATTCCAAGCGCCGTGAGCGAAGTCGAAAGGGCTCCGGCATTCAACGAAGCCGTGGCCATCCTCATAGTACGCCTGGATCGTCTTCCAATCGTAAATGCGCTCGGGCATACATCAACTCTATCGAACGCACGTTCGCCTGTCTGTAGCCAAAATGTGAACGTTTTCGCTCGCGCAGGGTATCGGAACGGGCAAACGGCATCTAGCGGCTCTACCAATCGCGTTGAAAGGGGTCTTCGTGCAGGCTATCGTGCTCGTCGGTGGTGAGGGAACCCGGTTACGTCCGCTGACGTACGGGACGCCTAAGCCGATGGTCCCGATCGTAAACGTGCCGTTCCTGGCGCGGACGATGGAGCGTCTCTACGAAGCCGGTATCCGCGACGTGATCCTGCCGGCCGGCTACCTGCCGCAGGCGATCATCGACTATTTCGGTGATGGCTCGAAGCTCGGCCTCAACATCACCTACGTGATCGAAGACGAGCCGCTCGGCACCGCCGGCGCGCTCAAGAACGTCGAGCAGCACGTGACCGGGCCGTTCTTCGTGCTCAACGGCGATGTCCTGACCAGCCTCGATCTGCGCGCCATGATGGCCTTCCATAAAGAGAGGGGAGGCCTCGGGGCGCTCCACCTGATCAAGGTCGAGGACCCGTCCGCCTTCGGCTGCATCGTCCACGACGACGATCTGAAGATTTTAGCCTTCGTCGAGAAGCCGGCCAAGGGCACCGAGCCGACCGACGAAGTCAACGCCGGCACCTACCTGTTCGACCGCGCCGTGCTCGACATGATCCCGGCCGGCCGCAACGTCTCGATCGAGCGCGAGACCTTTCCGAAGATCCTTGCCGAGGGCCACGCGCTCTACGCCTACACCACGGCGGACTACTGGATCGACCTCGGCCGACCCGAGCACTACCTGGCCGCTCACCGCGATATTCTTTCGGGCGCGATGCCGCTCCGGCTCGAACCCGGCCTGACCGGCAACGGCGCCGCCGACACGCGCGCGAACCTCATCCCGCCCGTCCACATCGACGCGAGCGTCACCATCGCCGCGAGCGCGACCGTCGGTCCGAACGTCGTGCTGGCGGAAGGTTGCACGGTCGGCGAGCGAGCGACGATCCGCGAATCGGTTCTCTGGGACGGCGTCAAGGTCGGCGATGACGCCAGCATCGACGAGACGATCATCGCCAGCCGCGCCCGGATCGGCGCCGGCGCGAAGATCGCGCGCGGGAGCGTGATCGGCCACGACGCGATCGTCGCGCCTGGCGCGATCCTCGAGGAGAACGCCCGGTTCGGCGACCCCCCGAAGTAGGTCGCGAGCCTAAATTCCTGCAGCAAAGAGGCGTCGCGCGAGGTTTCTCCTGCAACTTCTGCGGGTAGAAATGGGTATAGAGAACGAAGGCAGCCGCTAGGCAGCTCTTCGGTTCGCTATCCTCAAGCGAACATTTGGGAGAACCGCAATCGTGATCGCAGCCGCACCGCACCGGGACGACGTACCGACGGTTCCGCGCGCCCTTTTCCTGGGGTCGTTCCCGCCGCGCGAATGCGGCATCGCGACCTTCACGAAGGACGTCGTGGATTCGTACGATCGCGCCTTCGGTACGACGAGCGACATCATCGCGGTCGACGAGCCGGGCGGCGACGTTCGCCGCTATCCGCCCCAAGTGATCGCCCGCCTGCAACAAGACGACCGCGCCTCCTACTCCGAGGTCGCGGCGTTCATCAACTCGCACCCGACCGATCTTCTCAACGTCCAGCACGAATACGGACTGTTCGGCGGCGATCGCGGGGAATGGCTGACCGATCTGCTCCGTCAAGTCGAAAAGCCGGTCGTGCTGACGATGCACACCGTTCTTCCCGAGCCCGACGCAGGGATGCTCCGTATCACGCGCGCGCTCTGCGATTTCGCATCCTGCGTCGTCTCGCTCAGCCAGACCGGCCGAAATCTGCTCGAGAACGTCTACCACATCAATCCGGTCAAACTTCGCACCATCCATCACGGCGTTCCCGACGTGCCGTTCCGGCCGACCGACGCCGCCAAAGCCACCTTCGGCATCGGGCAGCGACTGGTGATCTCGACGTTCGGCTTGATCAATCGCGGCAAGGGCTTGGAGTACGCGATCGAAGCGATGCGCGAGGTCGTCAAGCATCACCCCGAAGCGCTCTACCTGATCCTCGGCGAGACCCATCCGGTCGTGCGACGCCAGGAAGGCGAGTCGTATCGCGAATCGCTCCAAGCGATGGTCGCCGATTACGGGCTGACCAACAACGTCCGATTGATCGATAAGTACTTGGAGTTCGACGAACTCGTCTCGTACCTCGAGGCGACCGACATCTACCTCACGCCTTATCTCAATCCGGTCCAGATCGTGAGCGGCACGCTCGCCTACGCGATGGGTTGCGGCAAGGCGATCATCTCGACGCCATATCTCTACGCCGAGGAGCTGCTCGCGAACCACCGCGGCTTCCTGTGCAAGTTCCGCGACAGCGAGACGATCGCCAAGTGGCTTATCGCGCTGCTCGACGATCCCTCGCTCCGGCGCGCGACCGAGCGCCGCGCCTATCGCTTCGGCCGCCAGATGACCTGGCCCCACGTCGCCGCCGACTACGGCCGCTTGTTCTGCGAACTCGCGCCGCCGCAGCAGGTCTACAGCATGGTGAGTTCTGCGTAAACACGCGCACCCGGTGCCGAGCCTCGATCACCTGGTCACCCTGAGCGACGACGTCGGCGTGATCCAACACGCCGTCGAGGACATCCCCAACCGCTCGACTGGGTATTGCACGGACGACGTCGCGCGCGCATTCATCGTCGCGATCTCGCGCCTGCGCATCGCGCCCGACGACAAGGACGCATCCTCGATCGCCTCGACATCGCTCTCGTTTCTGCACGATGCACAACTCGAAGACGGCGCGTTCCACAATTTCATGTCGCACGGTCGCGCGTGGCTCGACGAAGTCGGCACGCCGGACTCGATCGGGCGCGCGATATGGGCGCTCGGCTACGGCATGCAGTTCGCACCGAAAGATTCGTGGCGCCGCCAGTGCGCGCGCATGGTCGAACGCGCGCTCGCCGCGATCCCGAATCTCCACTATCCGCGCTCGAACGCCTACGCCGCACTCGGCCTGACCTATGCGCTCGCGGCCGTACCGGACTTCCGGGCCGCGCGCGAGATCCTGACCGGCATCGCGGCATCGCTGCGCGAGGCCTACCTGGCCACGCGCGGCGAGGATTGGGAGTGGTTCGAGGATTTCATGACGTACGATAACGCTCGACTG
>JALYSX010000178.1 GCA_030854585.1 Vulcanimicrobiota bacterium | reverse complement strand
TCGTGCCCGCCCGCAACGAAGAACGTCAGATCGAGAAGTGCCTCGATTCGCTGCTCGCGCAGGACTACCCGAACTTCGAAGTGATCGTCATCGACGATCGCTCGGAAGACAAGACCCACGCGATTGTCGAGCGGATCGCCGCGCGCGACCCGCGCGTCAAGCTCGTCAGCGGCGTCGATCTCCCCGAGGGCTGGGTCGGCAAGCCGTGGGCCGTGACGCAGGGCGTCAAGCACGCCGCGGGCGAGTGGTTCGTCTTCACCGATGCCGATACGATCCACCGGCCGGCGGCCACCACCTCGGCGATCGCCTACGCGCGCAAGCGCGGCCTGGGTGCGGTCAGCCTGTTGCCTGACCAGAAGCTGGTCACGCTTCCGGAGCGGATGCTGATGCCCGGCATCATCTGGTCGATCGCGTTCGCACTCGGCCCGATCGACGACATCCACGATCCGACCAAGCTCGAGAACGCGCTCTTCAACGGCCAGTACATCGCCATCCGTCGCGACGCGTACGAAGGCGTAGGCGGTCACGAAGTGGTCAAGAACGAGATCGCGGAAGACTACGAACTGGCGCTCGCCTTCAAACGCGACGGCCGCTTCCCGATCGCGCTGGTCGGTGCGAACGGCCTAGTGCGTACGCGCATGTATCAATCGTCGAGCGAGATCTGGGAAGGCTTCAGCAAGAATTTCGCGCTCGGCGTGCGCGGCAAGCCGTGGCTCTCCGCGCTCGGAATCGCGTTCATGCTCTGCGTCTCGCCGTTGCCGGAGATCATCGCGGCCTGGAGCCTCGTCTCGGGGGACTATCTCTCGCTGGTCGTCTGTCTGGTCGCGATCGGCCAGACGATCGCCATTACGGAACTGGCGATGATGCGCATGCGCTTCCCGCGCTGGTCCTCGCTCTGGGCGCCGATCGGCGGCTGCTACGCGATCGCCGTCTTCATGAACTCGCTCTTCCGGCATAGCGCCGGCGGCGGCGTGACCTGGCGCGGCCGGACCTACGGCCCGAGCGGCGCGCCCCGCAGATAGCTCGAGACCCATACCCGCACACGAGAAGGAGCCCGATGGAACCCGCGACCGAAAAACGCGTAACGATGGAAGAGATCACGGCGCTTGCGAAGCGCCGCGGCTTTATCTTTCCTTCGAGCGAGATCTACGGTGGGATCGGCGGCTTCTACGACTACGGCCCGCTCGGCGCGATCCTCAAGCGCAACGTCAAGGATGCCTGGTGGCGCGAGAACGTCGAGCTGCGTGACGACGTGGTCGCCTTCGACTCGTCGATCGTGATGAACCCGCTCGTCTGGAAGGCTTCGGGCCACGTGGATGCGTTCAACGACATGATGGTCGACTGCACGAACTGCAAGCACCGCTTCCGCAGCGACCATCTCAAGGACGCGACCAAGTGCCCCGACTGCGGCACCAAGGACTCGCTCACCGCGCCGCGCGCGTTCAACCTGATGCTCAAGACGTACGTCGGTCCGATGGAAGATACGGCGGCGATCGCGTACCTGCGCCCGGAGACGGCTCAGGGCATGTTCGTCAACTTCAAGAACGTCTACCAGAGCGCGCGCAAGCGCCCGCCCTTCGGGATCGCGCAGATCGGCAAGTCGTTCCGCAACGAGATCACGCCCGGCAACTTCACGTTTCGGATGCGCGAGTTCGAACAGGCCGAGCTCGAGTATTTCGTGCCGGACGACGGCAAAGATCTCGAAGCGTTCGGGGAGTGGGTCGCGCGCCGCAAACAGTGGTACTCGGACTACGGCGTCAAGGCCGACCGCCTGCGCTTCTACGAATTGACCGAGAAAGAACGTCCGCATTACGCCAAGGCCGGCATCGACGTCGAGTATCTGTTCCCGTGGGGCTGGGGCGAGCTCGAGTCGATCGCGCACCGCGGCACCTACGATCTGGACGCGCACATGGCGCTCTCGGGCAAAGACCTGCGGTTCTTCGATGAGGCGAACAAGGCGCACTACACGCCACTGCTGATCGAGAGCTCGGCCGGCATGGATCGCACCACGCTCACGATGCTGATCGATGCCTACGAGAAGCAGAACTGGACCGACGAGAGCGGCAAAGAGTCCGAGCGCGTCGTCCTGCACTTCCACCCGAAGATCGCGCCGGTCCAGGTCGCCGTCTTCGCGCTCGCACGCAACAAGCCGGAACTGGTCGAACGCGCTCGCGCGATCGAACTG
>JALYSX010000177.1 GCA_030854585.1 Vulcanimicrobiota bacterium | reverse complement strand
CTCTCACGGCGTTCGGCGGCGATGCGCTGGCTCGCGGCCGCGTCGCGCTCCGCCTGGAGCTCGGCGTTGCGCTGACCGAGTTCGGCGAGGGCCGATTCGTAGTCGCGGTCTCGCGATTCGAGCAAGGTCTCGGCGCGCTCGAGAATGGCCGACTCGATCCCCATCGCCCGCGCGAGCGGGAACGCGAGCGACTGCCCCGGCGCGCCGATGTCAAGATGGTAGCTCGGCGCGAACGTCTTCGGGTCGAACCGGACGCTCGCGTTTGCGACGCCTGGCGAGCCGTGCGCGAAGAGCTTGAGTTCGGTCGCGTGCGTCGTGACGATCGCGCAGGCCCGAGCCTCAAGCAGGCGTTCGAGGAACGCGACCGCCAGCGCCGCACCGGCCGTAGGTTCGGTTCCGCCGCCGATCTCGTCGACCAACACCAAGGTCCGCGCATTCGCTTCGATCAGGATCTCGCGCATCCGACGCAGGTGGGCGGAGAACGTCGAGGCGTTCTCGACGATCGACTGCTCGTCGCCGATATCCGCTACGACGCGCTCGAAACGCCCGATCTGGGTGCCATGCGCGGCCGGGATCTGCAGCCCGGTGTAGGTCATCGCGACGAACAGCCCGAGCATCTTGAGTGCGACCGTCTTTCCACCCATGTTCGGCCCGCTGATCACGAGCAGACGCGTCTCGTCGTCTAGCGCCAGCGATTGCGGCACGGCCCGATCTCCGAGGAGCGGATGCCGACCGTTGAAGATCGCGACGTTCGGCGCATCCAACAGCTCGGCCGGGCGCGCGTCCATCGAGCGCGCGAGCGCCGCCTTCGCGGCGAGCACGTCGAGCCGGGCGAGCAGCTCCACGTTGCGTTCGATCTGTTCCGCCTGGCCGCCGATCACGCGCGAGAGCGCCTCCAGGATCCGCGAGACCTCACGACCTTCTTCCAGACGGAGCGTTCGGACGCGGTTATTGGAGTCGAGCGCAGCCAAGGGTTCGACGAAGAGCGTCTGCCCGCTCGAGCTCGTGTCGTGTACGATGCCGGCGAACTCGCCCGAGAACTCGGCCTTGATCGGAACGACGTAGCGCCCGTCGCGCAGGGTGACCACATCGTCTTGGATCGCACGATTGCCCGAACGGGCGATCGATCCGGCCCGGTCGCGCGCGTCGTTCTGAGCGTTCGCGAGATTGCGCCGGATCCGTCCGAGGGCGGGCGAGGCGCGATCGGTGATCGTGCCCCGCTCGTCGATCGCGTCGGTCACGTTACGCACGATCTCGTTCAGCGGCAGATACGACGCGGTGATCGCACCGATCGTCTCGCTCGGCCGCGCGCGCGTCCCCTTATACGCTGCGGCTGCCGCCGACATCGCTTCTGCAACGGCGCGCAGCTCGGTGGCGCCGAGGGTCTGGCCGAGGGCGGCCGCTTCGGTCAATGAGGCCGTGTCGATCGCGCGCCCGACGTGGAAGTCGCTGCCGGCGATCAACTCTCGGACTTCGGCGGTCGCCGCCTGTTCGCGCCGGATCGCCTCGAAATCCGAGAGCGGCGCGAGCGCCTCTGCAAACGTCCGGCCGCGTTCGGTATGTGTAGCCCCTACGACGCGCGCGAGCACACCGGCGAAATCGAGCGCTTCGAGGGTCCGCTCGTCGGCGAGCATCAGGGCACGGACCTACGCGAGCTTTTTCTTGACGAGATCCTGGACCATGCCGGGATTCGCCTTGCCCTGCGAGGCCTTCATCACCTGACCGACCAGGAAGCCGGCTACGGTGACCTTGCCCGCTCTGTACTCCGCGACGACGTTCGGATTGGCGGCCAATACGTCGTCGACGAACTTCTCAATAGCACCCGTGTCGCTCGTCTGCGCTAGGCCTTCTCGTTCGACGATGGCTGCTGGCGACTCGCCGTTCTGCCACATCCGTTCGAGCAGATCCTTGGCGATCTTCGAGTTGATGGTCTTGTTCTCGACGAGCCCGATCAGCTCGGCCAGGGTCGCGGGCGTCACCTTGGAGGCTTGCACCGCGACGTTCAACTCGTTCGAGAGACGCGAGAGATCGCCGAGCACGAAGTTAAGCGACTGCTGCGGGTTCTTGCTCGCCGCGACGGTCGCGTCGAAGTAGGCCGCGAGCGCCGCGTCGTCGAGCAACTGGGTCGCCTGCAGCACGTTGAAGCGATACTCGCCGCGGTAGCGCTCGAAGCGTTTCCAGGGCATCTCGGGCTGCGAACCGCGGATCTGCTCGACCAGATCGCGCGAGACTTCCATCGGCACCAGATCCGGATCCGGGAAGTAGCGATAGTCGTGCGCCTGCTCTTTGCTACGCATCGAGTGGGTCGTTCCGTGGACCTCGTCCCAGCCGCGCGTCTCCTGGATGATCCGTCCGCCCGATACCAATATCTCGGTCTGGCGCGCGATCTCGCTGTCGATCGCCCGCTCGACCGAACGGAACGAGTTCATGTTCTTGATCTCGGTCTTGGTGCCGTACTCCTCCTGACCGACGGGGCGGATCGAGACGTTGGCGTCGCAGCGAAGCGAGCCTTCCTCCATCTTGACGTCACTTACGCCGAGCATCACGAACGTGCGCTTGAGCGATTCGAGATAGCCGACCGCTTCTTTCGCGCTGCGGATATCCGGCTCGGAGACGCACTCCATCAACGGCACGCCCGCGCGATTGAAATCGACCAGCGAATGCGTGCTGCCGGCGATGCGTCCGTCGCCCGAACCCGCGTGCGACGACTTGCCGGTATCTTCTTCCAAGTGGATGCGCGTCAGCCGGCACTCTTTGATCGTCCCGTCCTCGAGCCAGTACTTCACCACGCCGCCTTGGGTGAGCGGCATATCGAACTGCGAGATCTGATAATCCTTGGGCATGTCCGGATAGAAGTAGTTCTTGCGGTCGAACTTCGAGAACGCGGGGATCTCCGCATCGAAGGCAAGGCCGGAGCGGATCATGTGCGTGATCGCGACTTCGTTGACGACCGGCAGTGCGCCCGGAAGCGCGAGACAGACCGGACAGACCTTCGTGTTGGGCTCGCCGCCGAACTCGTTCGGACAGCCGCAGAACATCTTGCTCTTGGTCTTGAGCTCGACGTGGCATTCGATGCCGATCACCGCTTCGTACTGCATCACGCAGCACCCACGGCAGGACCGCGAAGGCCGGCGTGCTTCGTCGCCTGTTCGTAAGCGTGGGCAGCGCCGAGCAACATCCGCTCGCTGAAGATCGGCGAGGTGAGCTGCAAGCCCATCGGCATCGGCGCACTATCGGCCGAGGCCTTGACCCAGCCGCACGGCACCGAGATGGCGGGCAGGCCGGCGAGCGACATCGGGATCGTGTAGTAGTCCATCAGATACATACTGTAGGGATCGCTCTTGGAGTTGAACGGGAACGCGGCCGAACTTGCGGCCGGGCTCGCGATCAGATCGCAGGATGCGAACGCCTTCTCGAAGTCCTTGGCGATCAGGGTGCGGGCCTTCTGGGCGCGCACGTAGTAGGCGTCGTAGTAACCGCTCGAAAGCGCATAGGTGCCGATCAGGATGCGGCGTTTGACCTCGGGTCCGAAGCCGGCCGAGCGGGTCGCTTCGTACATGGCGTTCACGTCGGCGGCATCGACGCGCAAGCCGTAGCGCACGCCGTCGAAGCGCGCCAGGTTCGAGGAACACTCCGCCGGCGCGATCAGATAGTAGGTCGCGAGGCCGTACTTGGCGCTCGGGAGCCCGACGTCCACGATCTCCGCGCCGAGCGCTTCGAGGTCGGCGTAGGCCTTTTTGTAGACGGCGTCGATGTCGCTGCCGAGGCCCTCGGTGTCGAACTCGCGCACGAGTCCGACTTTGAGACCGCGCAGATCGGTGCGTAGATGATCGGCTGTACTCTCGACCGCGCGATCGATCGAGGTGGAGTCCATCGGATCGTGGCCGGCCATCACGTCGTACGCAAGCGCCGTGTCTTCGACGGTTCGCGTGAACGGACCGATCTGGTCCAGGCTCGAGGCGAACGCGATCAGCCCGTAGCGCGAGATACGACCGTAGGTCGGCTTGAAGCCGACCAAGTTGCAGAACGCAGCCGGTTCGCGGATCGAACCACCGGTGTCCGAGCCGAGACCGATCGCCGCTTCGTTCGCCGCGACCGCGGCGGCCGAGCCGCCGCTCGATCCGCCCGGTACGCAGCCGAGGTCGTACGGGTTGCGGGTGACGCTGAGCGCGCTGTTCTCACACGACGAGCCCATCGCGAACTCGTCCAGATTCGTCTTGCCGATCGGAACGGCGCCCGCTTCGAGCATCCGCGCGACTGCGGTGTTGGTATATGGCGCGATCCAATTCTCGAGGATCTTCGACCCGCACGTGGTCCGCGTGCCGGTCAGACACATATTGTCCTTGACGGCGAGCGGCACGCCCGCAAGCGGAAGCTTTTCGCCGGCCGCGATCCGCGCGTCGACTTTGTCGGCATGCACGCGCGCAAGGTCGTGGAGGCGGGTCAGGTATGCGCCGACCCGATCGTCGACGGCGTCGACGTGGGCCAGCATCGCGTCGGTCACGTCGCGAGCGGAACGCTCGCCGGCGTTGACATCGCGCGCGATCGAGGCGGCCGTCGCGGAGACGGAATCGCGCACGCTATTCGGCCTCGGCGATGATGCGGGGAACGCGGAAGAACGGCCCCTGGCGCTGCGGCGCCTGGGCGAGGACGGTCTCGCGATCGAGCGTCGGCCGGACGGTATCGGCGCGTTGGACGTTGCGCGACTCGACCACCTGGGCGGTCGCCGGCACGGCCGCGACGTCGAGTTCGCCGAGGGCCTGCACGTGCTCGAGCAGGTCGCCGAGTTGCGCGCCGAAGCGCTCGACCTCGTCGTCGGTCAGCGCGATGCGCGCGAGTTTCGCAACGTAGCGAACGTCAATCTTCTCGGATGACAAAGTCCGGGTACTCCGATTCCGTTTCTGGTTTTTGGGGCGTCTCTTCTGCTACTTCGACCGGCCACACCGGATCCGGTACGTCCGCAAAGGCTTCATCCACGCCGATGCGCGGGGTCGCGTCCTCGCGATAGAGCGTCACCAGTGTCTCGATGTGCCCGGTCTGCGGGAACATGTCAAACGGCTGGACGACGCCGATGGTGTATCCTTTGGCGACCAGGAACTTCAAATCCCGGGCGAGCGTCGCAGGGTCGCAGGACAGGTACCAGATGTTCGGCGGCGCCGCGGACGCGATCGCACCCAAGGTCACCTCGTCGCTACCCTTGCGCGGCGGGTCGAGAAAGACGATCTGCGCGCCCTTGAGGGCATCCCGCGCTTCGCGCGTGCGGACGACGTCTTCCACTTTTCCCGTAAGGAAGCTGACCTTGTGCTGGAGCCGGTTGAGGTCCGCGTTGTCCTCGGCCTCGGCGACCGCCTGGGGGCTCTCCTCGATCCCGAAGACCGTCGACCCGTACTTCGCGAAGAACAACGAGAACGTGCCCGCGCCGCAGTAGAGGTCGACGATCCGGCGCGGCTGCTGTAAGCCGGCTCTCATGAACGCGAAGATCCGGTTGACGATCTCGACGTTGACCTGGAAGAACGAGCCGGCCGAGACGCGATAGCGCACGCCGTCGATCTGCTCTTCGATCTCGGTCTCGCCGACCAGCGTGTCGTGCTTGCGGCCCATGATCGCATTCGCGCTGTTCAGGTCGTACGAGTTGACGATCCCGACCGCGCCGGGTAGCGCCTTCATCAATGCGGGTGCCGCAAGACGAGCCGCCTCGGAGGGCTTGGCGCTGGTCAGGGTGACGACGCTCTCGCCGGTCGCGCGCGCGCTGCGCGCGACGATATGGCGCGCGTCGAGCAATGCGGGCGAGGTCTCGGCGTTCATGCGTGCACGGTTGAAGCGCGCGATATAGTCGTTGAGCGGAATGGTGACGATCGGACACGAGTCGATCGCGACCACGTCGTGCGACCGCTGTTGGTAGAAGCCGATGGTCGGAGTGGTGAACTTGTGCTCGACCACCAGCGACATCTTGTTGCGATAGGCGCGCGGGTGGGCCATGCCGATCGGTTCGCGCACGACCACTTCGGCGAAGCCGCCGATGCGGGCGAGCGCGCCGCGCACGACGTCGCGCTTCCAGCTCAATTGCGCGGAGTAGGCGAGATGCTGGACCTGGCAACCGCCACACGCACCGAAGACGTCACAGAACGGCACTACGCGATGCGGCGAACCGACGGTTAGCCGCATCAGTTCGCCGACGGCGTACTTGGGCTTGATCGAACTGATGCGCACGATCGCGCGCTCTTGCGGCAACGGACCAAAGCAAAAAACGACGACGCCGCCGGCACGGCCGACGGCTTGTCCGTTGGAGAGCAGGTCGGTGAATCCGATCTCGACTTCGCTCCCGACGCGGATCGCGCCGGGCCGGCCGGCCGGACTACGTGTGTTTTTTATCGTCAAGTGTTTTGAGGAGCGTGTTGGCCTCGTCGATCAGATGCTGGATACGCTGGCTCGTCTCATCTGACGGCCGGCGCGCCACGAGCGAACGCACAACCGTGTAGGCAAGAGCCGCCGAAAGACCGGTGACGCCGATCCAGAGCAGTGTTTTTGCGACGGCATTGTCCCCACCGTTCCCGTCGTCCGAGGACGACTGGGGCGTTTCTAGGGGTGCGTACTGATCCAAGACAATCATTCTCCTCGTGCGATCCGTTGACGGGTCGCTGTTTCATTCGCTAGACGTATGGGTTGTTACCCGCATTTTGCGCCTTCGTTTCGCCCGTTCCCCAAGGCAACGCCCAGGGCTCCCCCGTAGGATAGGCACCGATGGTCCCCCGCAGACGCGAGCCGGAGAGCCGGCGACGATTGTCGCTGGCGGCCCTACTCTCGCTCGTCTTCCACGCGATCGCGATCCCACTGCTGATCTGGCTGTTGTTCTCGCACCTCCTGATCATCCCGCCGGCGCAGAAGCCCGAGCGCGTCTCGC
>JALYSX010000165.1 GCA_030854585.1 Vulcanimicrobiota bacterium | reverse complement strand
GCCGCCTTCGCCGCGAGCATCGGACTCTTCGTCCATCAGACGGTCGACGATCTGGTCTTCTATCCCAAGGTCGGCGCGATCTGGTGGCTGCTCTTGGGGATCGCGGCCGCGTCACTGGCGCTTACGGCGCCGGGCGATTCGCCAGCACGTCATCCACGCCGCGACTCCCCTGATCGCTGAGCGAGTCGCCGTGTTTCCCGATCCGATAGATCATCAGCGCGGCTTCCGAACGTCGCAGTTGCGCTTGCGGACGTAGGACCGTCACCGGCCCGAACGTGCGGCCAAGATTGTCCACGCGCGCTTCGCTCTGGTACTGGTCCCAGCCGCGACAGTTGGCGATTGTCAGAAAGTAGGATTTCGAGATGCTAGCCATATCCTTGTACGGCGGCATCTTGGCCTGCGCGAAGCCGACGTTCGTATTCGTCCCGGGTCCGCCGCAGTCGACCAGCGATTTGATCGCGAGCGCCTGTTCGCGCGTGATCGGCTGATCGGCCTTGAACGTCTTGTCGGGAAATCCGACCGCGACGCCCGCGTCTTGCAGACCTTGAACGACGGGCCAGTCCGGATCGGTGTTCTTGAAGTCCTTGAAGTAGGTCGGCTCGCCCGGAGCGGCCGGATGGAAGAGTAGGGTCGGATCGACCGCCCAGATCAGGTTGTTCGTGTTGAAGAGCCAGCGCACGAACTCGCGCCGCAGAGCCGGCTTGTTCGGTTGGAACGCGCCGCCACTCGCGCCAAGTCCGCCCAACTGCCCGAGCTGTTGGATCTGGGCCGCGCCGAAGACGCCGGCGAGGTCCGTGAACTGGGCGGGCGCCGCGCTTGCGGCCGGCTCCGCCGAGGCCGGAGCCTCGGAGGCCGGAGTCTCGGAGGCCGGGGCGGTGGCCGTCGCACCTGCAGTGGCTGGGACCGCGAGCGTGGCATTAGGCGGAGGGGTCGCGGTCTGGGCGACGATGGCCGGCGTATCGGTCGAGACGGGCGCAGCGCTCGATTGGGCGGTCTGAGATGAGGACGACTGCGAACAGGCGGTGGCGGCCGCCAGGGTAGCGAGCGCGACGATGCGCGCGATCTGCGAGAATCTCATGACGCGATAGTACGCGGACGCGCGTCCGAAATCCGTCCGACCCGAAGCGGGATGGTGACGAGCGTCGAGAACTCGTAGGCGACGATGCGGACGCTGACGATTCGATTGTTCGGTGGCGCCCACTTCGCCGACGGCGATCGCCCGATCTCGCTGGTCGCCTTGCCGAAGTCGCTTCCGCTCCTCGGATATCTGCTCCTCAATGCCGGCCGCGCGGTTCCGCGCGATCGTCTCGCCTATGCGCTCTGGCCGGACGAGACCGAGAGCGACGCACGCTCCAACCTGCGCCGCCATCTCTACCGGCTCGTGCGCGCGTTGCCGCCGGCCTCGCCCGGCGGACCCTGGATCCTGACCGACGCCAAGACGGTGCGCTGGAACACCGACTCGTCGTTCGCGTGCGACGTCGTCTCGTTCGAAGCGCTGAGCGCCGATCCGTCGACGCGCGAAGCGGCCGCCGCGCTCTATACCGGCGACGTGCTGGCGGGTCTCGACGAGCCGTGGCTGCCGGCGGAACGCGAGCGACTGGGCGCGCTCCAGGACGTCAACCTCGCGCACGCGATCGCGAACAATCACGAGCGGCGCGACTATCCGGCCGCCATCGCGTTTGCGCAGATGCGGCTCGCGCTCGATCCGTTCGACGAGCGTTCGGTGCGCGCGCTGATGACGCTGCGTTCGGAGGCAGGGGACCGCTCCGGCGCGCTCGCCGAATACGAAGGCTTCGCCGAAACGCTCTACGACGAGCTCGGCGCGCGACCGATGCCGGAGACGAGCGTGCTCTGCGATCGGATCTCGGCGGGCGAGGCGCTTGCGAGAAATCCGGCCGCAGCGCCCGCGCAAGAGCGCGCGTCGGATCGTCTGCCGTTCGTCGGACGCGATCGCGATCTCGGCGAACTCGAAACGGCTTGGAGCGCGGCCACGAGAGGCCGCGGCGGCGCCGTCCTGATCGGCGGCGAGGCGGGTATCGGCAAGTCGCGACTGGTTGGCGAGTTCGCGCGCGTGGTCGAGGCGCAAGGCGGATCGGTCTTCTTCGGCACGACCGCGCCCGAGGAGACGCGCCCCTATCAGGCGGTCGCCGAAGCGCTCCGCGACGCGTTGCCGGTATTGCTCGATGCGGATATCGAACCGCTCTGGCTCTCGACTTTGGCCGCGCTCGTCCCCGAGATCGCCGCTCGCCGCCCAGAGTTGGACCGTCCGCCTGCGCTCGACGAGCGCAAGGATCGTGCGCGCCTCTTCGAAGCGGTCGCTCGAGCGATCGAGGCGTGCGCACGCACCCGTCCGCGTCTGATCGTGCTCGAAGATCTGCACTGGGCGAGCGGCGCGACGCTGGAATTGGTCGAGTACCTGGCGCGCCGGAGCTCGTCGATGCGCGCGCTCTTCGCGCTCACCGCGCGCGACGATCTCGCGCGCTCGCATCCGCTACAGCGCATCCTGCGAGATCTGACGCGCGCTGAGATCGCGCGGACGATCCCCTTGCGACCACTCAGCCGGGAGGACGTGATGACGCTCCTCGCGCGGCGCGGCGAGACGGACGCGGAAGCGACCTCCGCGGCGGTCTGGCTGTACGCGCGCACCGAGGGAAATCCGCTCTTCTTGCGGCTGGCACTCGGTACGGAGGCGGCGGAGGCGTTCGACGGCGGGATCGATGCGGTCATCGCGACGCGCTTTGCCGGCGTCGGCGAGGACGCGCGCGCGCTGGCCGAAGCGGCCGCGATCGTCGGACAGGGCTTCGACGTCGAGATCGTGCGCGAGGTGTGCGGCTGGACCCAGGCGGCCGTCCACGACGCGCTCGACGAACTGATCGACCGCCAGATGATCCGCGAAGCAACCGTCTCGCAGCATACCGACTACGCGTTCTCACATCATCTGCTTTGGCTGCACGTCTACGGCGCGATTCCAGCCGACCGGCGAGCGCGCGGACATCGTCGCGCCGCTCGTGCGTTGGACGATACGGCCGCCGGCCGGCCGGAACTCGCGCGTTCGGTCGCGCGCCACTACGACGCGGCCGGCATCCCCGATCGGGCCGCAGTGCACTACGGACGGGCCGCCGAACACGCGGCTCGACTGTGCGCCAACGACGACGCGATCGCTGCGGCGACGCGCGCGTTCGAGCTTGCCGCGGATC